>CAYVEW010000046.1:0-25094 GCA_964450375.1 uncultured Bacteroidales bacterium | reverse complement strand
CAAGTTTGCTCGACAATAATGGTATCACCTGGTTTGGACATAACTCAGGCGAAATTACCTATTATAATGGAATAGATTTTACTTTATTGGATGATAACGGTTTCGCAAAGAGTAGTATTACATCCATCACCAACGATGAAAAAGGAAATATATTCTTTTCGACCCAGAATAATGGAATCTTAAAAGTAAATGATAATTTTAAGGTGGATACTTTTTTTAGTGCCTTTAAAAATAAACTCATATACTCAATCTATTCTATCGGAGATCATTTTCTTATTGGAACTGGCGATGGCTTATCTCTATATTCGTTTTCCGGAAACAGTTTTAAAGAACTTTATAAGATCGAAGAGCTCGATTACATATCCATAACAACTATTAGCAAAGGTACTTTAGAAAATACCTACTGGATTGGTACCGAAGATGCAGGTTTTTATTTGTTCAAAACAAAAGGAGATGAACCCGATTCGTACGAATTATTGAATTTTGGCGAGAAATTCAACCTGGCATATGCTAATGTTCAATCTGTACTGGAAGATAAAGGCCAGGTGCTTTGGGTGAGTACTTTCGGTAACGGACTTTTTAAATTAATTCCTGATGAAACAAAAGAAAATGGATACAGCTCGATTCATTTTTCTACATCCAATGGTTTATCGAATAATTTTATAAAAAAAGTATACCAGGACTGGGAAGGAAATTATTGGATTGCTACCTACGGGAACGGATTGGCATTTTCTGTTGATGAAGCATTTACAATAAACTACCAGGATATCGACGCATTAAATAAAAACGTATTATCCATTGCTGAAAACAATAAATTTTTGTGGTTAGGTGGCGATCAGGTAATTATTCAAATTGATAAGGAAACCAATAAATATAAAGTGCTAAATAATAAAGATGGACTGCCGGGCGATAAAGTGATTGCTTTATATATTGATGAAAAAGATGATTTATGGATAGGCTTGGAGAAAAATGGTATTTATAAATTAAAAAGTGGCACAGAAAGAGTCAGTAATTTTTATCAGTCGGATAATAGTTTGGGAAACAGCATAAATGCAATTACCGGAGTAAACGATCTGGTTTATGTTGCAACACAAAATGGTGTGCTGGTATTCGATCAGAAAACATCTGAAACAACATTGTATAATACTTCAAGAGGATTGCCTCATAACGATATAAAATCTGTTTTTATTGATTCTGAATATAATGCATGGGTTGCCACTAGTAGTAATGGTATATTTGCTTTAGATTCTGATTTAAAATACACCATTGAAAGTAATGCCAATTTAAAATTTACATCCATAACAGAAGATAAGGACGGAAACCTTTGGGCTGCTACTTATGGAGTTGGTGTTTTTAAGTTTGAACACGATACATTAAAATATTATTCAACCGATAATGGCCTAAAATCGAATTATTGTTACAGCATTATAGCCGATGATTATGGTAGAGTATGGGTTGGCCATCGTTTAGGAATGAGTAGTATTAATGTTAAAAACGATGAAATTAAAGAATTTAGCACCGAAATTGGAATTAACGGCGATTGTAATTACAATGCAGTTTTTAAACAAGCATCGGGAGTAATACTTCTTGGAACAACCGACGGACTGCTTGTTTACGATGGCAGTAAAGTAAAAGATAATAAGCTTCCGCCGCGTTTAAATCTTACCGAATTGGTTTTATCGGATCAGGTAATGGATTTTACAAAACCAGTTAACCTTCCGTATAAAATATATAAAATGCAGATATCCTTTGTAGGCTTAAGCTACCAAAATCCGGAAGGTGTTACCTATCAATATAAATTAGATGGTTACGATCTGGATTGGTCGGATATTACAAAAAGCAGGGTAGTTAACTATCCGCGTGTCGAAGATGGGCACTTTACTTTTATGGTAAAAGCTTGCAACCCCAATGGTATTTGTGTTGATGAACCTTTAGAGTTGAATATCACTATTCGGCCTCCTATCTGGAAACGATGGTGGTTCATTACTTTGTTAGTGTTAATTGGTATAGCAGGAATTTACGCCTTTATTAAATACCGTGAGCGAAAACATAAGGCTTTGCAGGAATACCTCGAAACAGAACTGGCTATTCGTACAAAAGAAGTAATGAAACAGAAGGATGAACTGGAAGTTAAAAACCGTGATATTACCGATAGTATTAATTATGCCCAGCGAATACAAAAAAGTATTTTACCTTCTATTGTTACCATTACAGACAATTTTTCGGGGGCATTCGTTTACTATAAACCCCGTGATATTGTTAGTGGCGATTTTTATTGGTACGATCGGGTTAATGAGAACAAATTTTTAATTGTTTGTGCCGACTCAACCGGCCACGGTGTTCCCGGAGCATTTATGTCGATGATCGGAACAACGCTTATTAAAGATATTTGTCTTAGAAAAGATGTTAATTCTCCTTCGGATGTTTTGGGTAGTCTGGATAAAGAGCTGCAAAGTACATTAAATCAAAATGTTGATGCCGAGCGAGCAAACGACGGAATGGATATTATTGTTTGCGAAATTGACGTGAATACACATTATATGAGATTCTCTTCTGCTATGAGGCCATTAATTCTTTATAAAGATAATGAGCTACAATATGTTCGTGGAACAAAAGCTTCTATTGGTGGTGATCCCAAAGCCGAAAAACGATTCGAGAATGTAGGCTTTCAGCTTAATCAGGGTGATATTATTTACATGTTTTCTGACGGTTATCCCGATCAGTTTGGTGGCCCCAGAGGGAAAAAGTTTAAAATGGACCGAGTGAAAAATATGTTAGCCGATGTTTGCGATAAGCCAATGGAAATTCAGCAGGAGTATGTTAATAAAACATTTAACGAGTGGAAAGGGAAATTACAACAGGTAGATGACGTATTATTTATGGGAGTCAGGATTTAATTTCCCCGTATCGTTAATATCGATAATTTTATTAATAATTGCATAAATAGTAAGGCCCGGAACGGTTTTTATACCTAGCTTCCGGGTTATATTTTTTCTGTGTGTTACCACTGTATGCGCACTTAAGAACAATTTATCTGCTATTTCTTTGTTAGAAAAACCCAATGCAATGTATTTTAAAATATCTGCTTCGCGATTACTTATCTCGTCGGGTTTCTTTTCGATATTTTTTTTCGAAATATTATTGGAAATTAGGGTATTAATTTTTTTCAGAATAATTTTTTGGGTATCCTCTATGTTTACAGTGTCGGTAACAGCGTAGTCTGTAATTTTACTATGCTTATGCATAGTCAGGCTAATAATTTGAACTCCGCTTAAATGTTTCAGTTGTTTTACGATTTCTTTGCTTTCAAATGCCGTTTCATTAACAATAAGAATATCGGCATCTTCCTGATTTAAAAGCTCTGTTAGTTCTTCTTCGTTATCTGCCTGGGCAATTAGTTTCGAGTTTGCTATTTTATCAATAACAGTTATTAATCCTTTGCGGATTAGAAAAGATGGTTCATATAGTATGAATCTGATACTTTGCATTTTTTATTACTTCGTGAATTGTTCTTTTATAACTTTCTCCATCTCACGAACTTTTGGAACCAGCACTTTGTCTTCGATACGCGAATGATCATTAATATCCTGTTCAAGGAAAAATAGCTCGAATAGCAGTTTATTGCACAATCGTGAGTCTTTTGGCTGAGGCAGGTATTTAATAATAATGTTTTTCAGATCGAATAATTTTTCTTCGATATTATCGTGCTCGTGCTTAAAAATATCCATGGAATAGGTTTCCATTAAGGCATTAATATGCGAATCGTACTTTTTGTTGTTATAAGCATCTTCAATGGCAATAGCGTACGGAAAAACAACATCTTCTTCCCGTTTGGTATGATTTAGCAATTCAATCTTATATTCATCAAAAAAGTTTTCCAATAAAACAATGTTCTTTTTTTGGGTATAACATCCGGTAACCATTTCCTTTATTAAGCTTTCTATTTCTGGCACTTTTTCTTCCTGATAATAGGCGTGTGTCTTCTCAAGGTAATCGGCAATTAATTTAACCGAGAAACTTTGCAAATGCTTCTTGGGGAAGTAATCTTTATTCACAAATGCATTGATTATTTCAAGAAAAAAATCCGTGTCTACATTTTTTTGTATGCAAACCTCTTGTACGGATTTATCGCCAAAGCCTAACTCAATGCCAAATCGGTTGAGCACTGATAACGAAAAGTAATTCATATGAATTACATCGGCCATTTTAGTTTCTTTTGTGATAATCATGGTTTTTTATTTGCTATTCCATTTTAATGTTAAAACACACTACCAGCTTTATTGTTTTAGTAACTCAGAGTAAATATAAACCGGGGTTACAATGGTATTACTTTGTTTGCGATCTCTGTCAACGATATAAAATTCGTAATATGCTGTATCGGCCGATTCATTTGTTCTGGGAATATTTATCTCGATTTTTCCTTTTAATGATTTCCGATACGAGCCTTCGTTAAAAAAAGGTAAGTAAAATGGGCCAAGTGTATCTTTTATCAATTCACCATTTGCTTTAAATTCTTTAATAATCACATCGGTTATGTTGTTATCTACAATGTCATCCGTATTTTCTTCGAATCCGATATTTCCATCCCCATCAATAAATGAAAAGCTTAATGTGCCATAAAGTGTGGATCCCAAAGGTGTTTCTTTATAGTCGGCGTCAAAACTTATAAATTCGATTTCCGGAGTTTCCGGATAATCTTCGATTGTTTCGCAAGTCGAAAAAAGAATAGATAGCAATATGAAAGCAGATACTTTTTTTATCATTTATTTTTTACGCATGAAAATCTGAACTGGGCATCCTGTAAAGTCAAAGTTCTCTCTTAATTTATTTTCCAAATATCTTTTATATGGTTCTTTTACATATTGCGGCAGGTTACAGAAAAATGCAAACGAAGGAAATCGGGTGCTAAGCTGGGTTACATACTTTATTTTAACGTATTTTCCTTTAACCGATGGCGGTGCATAGCTGGCAATTGCCTCCAGCATTACTTCGTTCAATTTTGATGTAGTAATTTTTTTCTTTCTGTTTTCATAAACTCTTTGCGCTTCTTCTAATACTTTATGAATACGTTGTTTATTAATTACAGAAGTAAAAATAATGGGCACATCAGTAAAAGGAGCAATTTTCGAATGAATTTTTTCGGTATAGTCCTTCGCCGTGTTGGTTTCTTTATCAATTAAATCCCATTTGTTCACAATAATAACAATGCCCTTTCGGTTTTTCTGAATCAGCTTAATAATATTCATATCCTGCGATTCAATGCCCAATGTAGCATCAATCATTAATAAACAAACATCTGCTTGCTCAAGTGCTCGTATTGATCGTAAAACGGAATAAAATTCAAGGTTTTCGGTTACTTTTCCTTTTTTTCTTATCCCGGCAGTATCTACCAGGTAAAAATCCTGCCCAAATTTATTGTATCGTGTATTTATTGAATCTCTGGTGGTTCCCGAAATAGGAGTAACAATATTTCTTTCTTCGCCAACAAGCGCATTTATTAACGATGATTTACCAACATTAGGCCGGCCAATTACTGTGTACTTTGGTATATCAAGTTCGTCTTCTGGTTTTTCATCTTTAATAAAACTTACAATTTTATCTAAAAGCTCACCTGTGCCGCTTCCATTAATCGATGATATACATAACGGATCGCCTAAGCCAAATTTGTAAAACTCGTTCGAATCTATAATTCGCTGGTTATTATCAACCTTATTAACCACAAGCAAAACATCTTTTTTCGATTTTCGCAGTATTCCTGCAACCGCTTCGTCTAAATCGGTAATTCCACTAACTACGTCAACCACAAAGAGAATCAGGTTTGCTTCTTCCATTGCAATATCTACCTGTTTGCGAATCTCTTCTTCAAAGATATCATCCGAATTTCGAATGTATCCACCCGTATCGATTACCGAAAATTCTTTACCTGTCCATTCCGATTTTCCGTATAATCTGTCTCTCGTAACCCCGCTGGTTTCATCAACAATGGCATGTTGTGATTCTGTTAACCGGTTAAACAATGTTGATTTACCAACGTTGGGCCTTCCTACTATTGCAACAATCATGATTTATATTAATATATTAGTTTTTTTATAATGGTATTCAATTCTTCATCCAACAATTCAGCATCCTTAATTAAAGTGTGTTTTTCGTTTTCGAGTCGCTCATTCGGAATAGTCTCCATCGATTTTAAGATCTGCGCCGACTGTTTTAATTGCGAATAACAGCTGCGAAGCGAATTGGCAAAATCTTCATTTTCTTTACTACTAATGGCACCCATATATTTTATGGAAACATCTCCGGCAGATTTTCTAAATTCACTTAAGGGCATTTCCGGAAACTCTTTCTCGATACTTTTTACAAAGCCAATGGCTTTTACTGTAAAATCATATGTTTTTATTTCTAAATCTCTCATAATCTATTAGATATTATATCCGAATCCTTTAAGTGATCTTTCTTTATCGCGCCAGTCTTTGCTAACTTTCACATGTAGTTCCAGATACACTTTCTTGCCAAAAAAATCTTCTAAATCTTTACGGGCTTCGGTTCCGGTTTTCTTTAACATTTGGCCTTTGTGTCCGATTATAATTCCTTTCTGCGATGGGCGTACCACATGAATGATGGCCATAATTCGCAACAGTTTCTCAGTGTCTTTAAACTCTTCTATTTCTATTTCCACCGAGTAAGGAATTTCTTTTTGATAATTTAAAAGAATTTTTTCTCGAACGATTTCCGAAACAAAAAAGCGTTCGGTTTTATCGGTAAAAGTATCCTTAGGGAAATAAGCCGGGCTTTCGGGCAAGTGCTCTAAAATGCGATTAAATACAGTTTCTAAATTAAAGTTATTTAGTGCCGAAATTGGAATAATTTCAGCTTTTGGTAAAATCTTTTGCCAGGTTTCTACTAATGCTTCCAGCTTCTCCTGATTACTTAAATCTATTTTGTTAATGACTAAAAGCACCGGCGCATTTACATTAAGCAAACGATCAATGTATTGCTGGTTTTTTGTAAATGTCTCAACAACATCTGTTACATATAAAAAAACATCAGCATCTTCGTAGGCTGTACCTACAAAACTCATCATTTTTTCCTGTAATTTATACGCGGGTTTTACTATTCCCGGGGTGTCGGAATAAACGATCTGGAAATCGTCACCATTTACAATTCCCATAATCCGATGTCGGGTAGTTTGCGATTTAGATGTGATAATCGATATTTTTTCGCCAACCAAAGCATTCATTAATGTTGATTTTCCGACATTCGGATTCCCTATAATATTTACAAAACCTGATTTGTGTGACATGTGAAGCTGTTATTCTTATAATTTGCTACAAAGATAAATGTTTTTTTGTCTAAACGACTTGATATTTCAATAGTTATTCAATAAAAAATAAAAACAACATAAATCTTGATATATTTCATCTATAAAACGTATATTTTTGTTTAAAAATTTCAAAAATAAAAGTTAACGTAGAGAAGCCTGCCTGCACTTTTGTTCTGGAAGGCAAGTCGCATAATATTTATTATGAAGTCTGTATATTGTTTTCACAATAAACATTATGTGCGTTTGAAAAATAAGTATCATGGATATTGTATATTATTTCGATTTGGTAGGAACTTTTGTGTTCGCAATAAGTGGTGTTTTAACTGCATCGAGTAAAAAGTTCGATGTTTTTGGTGCATCGGTAATTGCTTTTGTAACCGCCATTGGCGGTGGAACCCTGCGCGATTTGTTAATTGGGAGTCATCCCATTGCATGGATCAAAGATTTGAATTATTTGTACATTATAATCGCAGCGGTTATTGTAAGTATTATTTTTAAGAAGTACGTACTTAAGCTCCGCAAAACTCTGTTTTTATTCGATACTATAGGGATTGGCGTATTTACAATTATTGGTGTTCAAAAATCGCTGGATTTAGAAATATCTCCCATAATTGCCATTATGATGGGAACCATTTCGGCAGTTTTTGGTGGCGTAATACGCGATATTCTAACCAACGAAACGCCTTTAATTTTCAGAAAAGAGATTTATGCCACACCATGCATTTTAGGTGGGCTTTTGTATTTTCTACTTTCCAGTACAGCCATCGATATCAGAATTATTTCACTGTTAACCGCTTTGCTAATTATTAGTATCAGGTTGCTGGCTGTTAAAAAGAAATGGGCTTTGCCAAGAGTAAGCTAAGCTTATAGGCTAAAAGTAAAGCTAATCTTATACGCAAAATTATCGGCTGTTTTGTCGAAGGCATAAGTACCGTACCGGTAAAATACAGCAAATCCTAATCCCGTAAACGATTGATTTAAAATATTATTTAACATGAGTCCGCATTCGTAATAACCTTTATCATACGATTTTAATTCTATCGTATCGAAATGGTTTTGTTTATTCGAGAGTGTTGCAATTCCATAATTGTTAACAATAGCAAGTTTTGGCGAAAAAAGTTCAGTTTTAAATAAATAACCGAAATCGTGTTTAAAAAACACAGAAAAAAACCGGTCTGAATAAAATTCACCCATTCGCATGGTTCCAAAACTGTTTTCTGCTTCGAAACTGTAAGGTTGATAACTCCCATGTCCATTATAAAGCTTTGAGATCGGGATGTTTCCATCGGCCAAACCACCAGCCAGGGTGAGTTTTGTTTTTCCTAAGCTTTTGGTTTTAAACGTTTTGCTTGCCCTGGCTTCGATTTTTGTATATTCATATTCGCCATTAAACCAGTTGGTTCCCTTGGTAAAGTTTGCGTGCAGAATTGGATAATTTGTTCCAAGCGTGTATCGTGCCCGCAAAGTTTGCATGTATTTTTCGTTGTATGCATAGCGGAGCTTTATTCCAATTTCGCTAAAGCTAAACTGATTTGTTGATTCAGTTAATGTTTCGCCAAAGCTGTAATTGTCCGTTGCCCTTATATCGGATTGATTTAAAAACAAATTAAATTTTAAATAGTTGAAGATTAAAGCGCCGAACGAAACCTGGTATTTTTCAATCAGGTCCATGTTTTCAATAAAGTACTTTCTGTAAATCTCGGTTGATGTAAAATCTGGTTTTTCAAGAAACTGATATCCTGATTTTTCTATTACATCATTCACGTACGAAAAATGAATTTTGCTTTCCGAGTTTTTATGCAGGTTAAAAATCAAATCGCCGCCATATTTCCAGGCTTTATCGTTAAAACCATAATTTGCGTAGCCACCTAACGAAAAGATTTTAGATATTTTTGCGTTGGTCATAAAACCCAAACCCAGTCGAAAACCTTCGTATTCGTTATAATCAAATAATTTATTTAATGGTATATCTACAAACTTATAAGGTATTTTACCTGTAAGAATGGTTTCAATGCCTGCAAGCTTTTTATCCAGATTTTCTGCTTTACTTATACTATCAATAATACGATAGGTTTCTTTTTCAATTTCTGATAAGGGTTTTGTCCGGTTCTCGTCCCAATAGTCTGTTGTTTGTTTATTTGCATCATCGGCAATTTTAACTTCAACATTAGAAAAGCTTTTTTTATTTACTGCCGGATTAAGTTCTATATCCGATATATAAGTTTTACCGTTGGCTATCATATTGTAATGATAAGGCTTGTCAGTTAAGGCTTTTTCCCATACAATTTTAGTAGTTAGTTCTTTCGGAAACCACTGTTGATCATTAATGAACTGATAATTCTGCCGAATGGAAATTCTCATTCCCTGATTCTTTTCCAATGGTTCGGCAACCACCGATTGTATGGCGTATTTATTGGTGTTAATGTGCAGGAAACCTTTCAATCCTTCAAAAGTTTTTCCTTTTCGCGGGCGGAAGGATATCACAAAAACAGAGTCGTTTTCGGCTGTGTAAAGTGTGTCTTCTAAAATAAACAGGTAACGCCTGGCAGAACCTTTGCTTATGGGATTTATGTATGATTTGTCGAGTAGTTCAAAAAAATCATTGTAAAACGAAAAGGCTTGCACTTGCGATGCAATTAACGAAAAAATCGGATCGTTAAAACCGGAAACTTTCGAAGCAATAATTTCTTCGTTGTACTGGTCGGGTTGCAGAAATTCCTTTTTATTAACGGTTTCTAATAAAAGCAAGTGTTGATTTTCGTAAGCTTCTTCTACTTTTGTTTTTTTGTACTTTAAGCTGTCCGGTAGATTTGTAGTGTCTTTTTCTACGGTGAAAATCATTTTATTGTAGGATCTCAGCGAAAAAGAGTTCATCTTTTCCGGGTTGTTTATATCCCGGTTGTCAACAACTTTCTCAATAATCCGGTTGGCAGGATTTTCGCCCGGCAGAATAATTACTTCTTCGATATTGTATAATTTGGGAGCCAACTCAATTAGAAGATATGATTGAGTTTTCTTATTAATATAAATGGTATCGGAAAAATAACCAATGTAACTTATGTAAATTTCTGTTTCCGGGCTGGTTATTTCAAATTCACCATCAATATCTGAAGTGCATCCGTGATTTTCACTACCAAAAATAATGTTAACAAAAGGTAAGGCCTTTTGGGTTTCAGAATCAATTATTTTTCCCTTTATTGTTTGAGCCTGCATTGCGCCATTTGCTACTAACAACAGGAAAGAGAATGCGTAGAATATTTTTTTAATCATCATAATAAAGTCATCTAACCTTGAGTATTTAGTAAGTAAAGATTAGAAAATATTGCATTCTGATGAAAAGAATTAGAAATTATTTATACGATTTTCTTTTTAAAATGGAAATTTCCTGTGGAGTTAAAAAGCGCCACTTTCCCCGTGGAAGGTTCTTTTTTGTTAAACCGGCAAAGTATACCCGATCTAATTTCTTTATTTTATATCCAAGCGATTCAAATATTCTTCGCACAATTCTGTTTTGTCCCGAATGAATTTCAATGCCAATTTGTGTTTTGTCATTATCATCTACATGCTGAATGGCATCGGCTGCAATAAAATCTTCATCGAGTTGTATTCCTTCAATAATTTGTAACATATGTTCTTTTGTTACATCCTTATCTAAATGTACATGATAGATCTTCTTTTTGTTATGGCTCGGATGTGTTAATTCTTTTGTTAATTCGCCATCGTTTGTTAATAGGAGTACACCGGTGGTATTTTTATCAAGACGCCCAACAGGATAGACACGTTCGAGACATGCATTCTTTACAATGTCAATTACCGTTTTTTCTGCATGTTTATCTTTAACCGTTGTAACAAAATCTTTGGGTTTATTTAATAAAATATAAACCTTTTTTTCGCGGACAATTTTCTTTCCTTTATAGCGGATATCATCTTTCGGCGACACTTTAACCCCCAGCTCGGTTATAATCTCACCATTAACACTTACATCGCCCGATTTAATTAAATCATCAGCCTCGCGGCGAGAGCACAAACCCGCATTGGATAGAAACTTATTTAAACGAACCGGTTCGTTCCAGTTAGTAAATTTCTCAGAGCTTTTGCTGGTATTGTTTTTATTATTGCTTTTCGGATGGCTCTTTTTTTCTTTTGAAAAACTTCTTCTTTCGCGGCTCTTCTCTCTCTCCATTGGGTTGATTTTGTTTGATTAAATTCTGTTTGCAAAGGTAATATATTAATTCGTTCATTTATCAGATTTTAGATGATTTTAGTGATTCGTAATGGTTAAAATTTCTTAAAACTTGGTTCGTTTTCCACGTTTTAGCTATCTTTATTCGATTTTTAAACTTGTGAAACAAAAAATAGTCTATAGGTTATGACATTAATAAAATCAATTTCAGGAATAAGGGGAACAATTGGTGGTAAAGCAGGCGATGGATTAAGTCCATTAGATACGGTAAAGTTTGTATCTGCTTATGCTAAATGGCTTATTGAAAGATCGAAATCCGATAAGGTAAAAGTGGTTGTGGGGCGCGATGCCAGGATTTCCGGCCCGATGGTAAATCAAATTGTAGTGGGAACCTTAATGGGTATGGGCATTGATGTTGTGAATATTGGATTGGCAACAACTCCGACAACGGAGATTGCGGTTCCGCAAGAAAAAGCACAGGGTGGTATTATTTTAACTGCTAGTCATAATCCAAAACAGTGGAACGCCCTAAAGTTATTAAATGAGCTGGGCGAATTTTTATCGGCTGCAGATGGAGAAAAAATACTTGAAATAGCTGAAAAGGAAGATTTCATTTTTGCCGAAGTTGATAAACTGGGAGGCTTAACCGAGAAAGATTATTATTTAGATATTCACATTCAACAAATACTTGACCTGCCTTTAGTAGATGCAGAAGCAATAAAAAGAGCTGATTTTAAAATTGCTATTGATGCAGTGAACTCGGTGGGTGGTATTGCCATTCCCAAGCTTTTAAGAGCACTTGGTGTATCGGATGTAATTGAGTTGTATTGCGAGCCTAATGGTGTTTTCCCTCATAACCCGGAGCCTTTGCCCGAACATCTTAAAGAAATATCGAATGTAGTGAAAGAAAACAATGCTCATTTGGGGTTTGTTGTAGATCCGGATGTTGATCGTCTGGCTATTGTCAACGAGAATGGAACCATGTTTGGTGAGGAATATACGTTGGTGGCGGTTGCCGACTACATTCTGCAAAATAAAATTGGAAATACGGTATCTAATTTATCTTCATCCAGGGCTTTACGCGATGTAACTATTAATTATGGTGGTAATTATTTTGCATCGGCTGTGGGGGAAGTTAATGTAGTGGAAAGCATGAAAGCAAACAATGCGGTAATTGGTGGCGAAGGGAATGGAGGAATAATTTATCCTGAGTTACACTATGGCCGCGATGCCCTGGTAGGGATAGCTTTGTTTTTAACTCATCTGGCAAAAACCGGAAAGCAGTGTTCCGATTTGCGTTCGCAATATCCCGAATACACAATCGTTAAAAAGAAAATGGAATTAACTCCACAAATAAACGTGGATGAAATACTAAAATCCGTAAAGAATGAGTTTAATGATCAGGAAATAATTGACATTGATGGAGTAAAAATTGAGTTTGAACACGGATGGGTGCATCTAAGAAAATCTAACACAGAACCGATTATTCGTATTTATGCGGAGAGTAGAAATGTGAATAGTGCTAACGAACTGGCAGATCTAATTATTAACAAAATAAAATCAATCATAAAATAGAAAATGAAAAGAAAACATTACATTGCAATTGCTTCAGTTTTAGCAGTTGTTATCGCATTTTTAATATTTAGGCCCGGAAAAGCTGATGGCGTAAAACAATTGTCTGTTAAAGTGGAACGTGGCGAATTTGAGATTCTGGTAACTACTACAGGCGAATTACAGGCCATAAGCTCCGTTGAAATTATTGGACCTTCTGAGTTACGTAACAGTCGGGAATTACGAATTCGCGAAATAAAAATACAGGATCTGGTTCCCGAAGGTACCGTGGTCGACTCGGGACAGTATGTAGCAACCTTAGACCGAACTGAAGTAAGTACAAGTTTGAAAGACTTGCAGGATGAGCTGGAATCGGCCGAATCTCAGTATTTAAAAACTCAGTTAGATACAACCATGCAGTTACGTGAGCTTCGCGACCAGTTAATTAACCTGAGATTTACCATGGAGGAAAAACAGATTGTGTTGGATCAGAGTAAATTTGAGCCTCCTGCAACTATTCGCCAGGCAACCATCGATCTGGAAAAATCACAACGATCATTCGAACAGGCTAACGATAATTATTCGCTAAAAGTTCAGCAGGCGCAAGCCAGTATGCGCGAAGCAACAATTAAACTTGATCAGGCAAGGCGCAAGGTTGAGCAAATGAGTTCGGTTATTAAAAAGTTTACCATTTTTGCTCCCCAATCGGGTATGGTAATTTATAAAAAAGAATGGAGTGGCCAAAAACGTAAAGTGGGCTCATCGATTAATCCCTGGGATTTAGCTGTTGCTACTTTACCCGATTTGTCGGTTATGAACTCTAAAACCTATGTGAACGAAATTGATATTAGTAAAGTGAAGCAAGGACAAGAAGTGCGCATTGGTATTGATGCTTTCCCTGAAAAGAAATATACAGGTGAAGTTATTGAAGTGGCTAATATTGGAGAACAGCTGCAAAATACCGATGCAAAAGTTTTCGAGGTACTAATACAGGTAGATCAGTCGGATAGCATTATGAGACCTTCGATGACAACCAGTAACCAAATAATTACCAATGTTTTCTCAGATGTATTGTACATACCACTGGAAGCCTTGCATAACGAAGATAGCATCAGTTATGTTTACACAAAAAATAATAAAAAGCAGGTGATTGTGCCAGGCGAATCGAACGAAAATTATATTATTGTAGAGCAAGGATTAAAAGAAAGTGATGAAGTTTATTTATCAGTGCCCACCAATCCCGAAAAATACAAACTCTCTGGTGAAGAGTTAATAACTGTTTTGAAAGAGCGTGAAGCAAAGAAAAAGCTTGAAGAGCAACAGCGCCAGGATGAAATGGATAGCAATGGAAGAGAGAACAGACGACAAAATGGAAATCGTCGAAAACCAGGTTCTAATTAAGTATGACTTATGTTTAGTAGATATTTTCACGATATAGAAATTGCTATTGAGTCGCTGTTAGGTAACAAGCTTAAATCGATTTTAACCGCTCTGGGTATTATATTTGGTACAGCAGCAGTAATTAGCATGCTGGCCATAGGAAATGGTGCACAGCAAGAAATACTGGAGCAAATTAAAATGGTTGGTGTAAACAATATTGTGATTACGCCTATTCAGGATATTACCGATAATGGCGAAGGTAGTAGCGATTCGAATGGTGAGGGCGAAAGTAAAAAAGAGAAATTTTCACCCGGTTTAACCATGAAAGATGTGGAAGCTATAAAAAATATAGTTCCTTCAGTTAAAAAGATTACTCCCGAAATTGTAGCCAACTCATTTGTTGTTCAGAATGGTAAAAGGGTGGCTGCAAAAGTAATTGGTGTAGATAACAATTATTTCGATGTATATAATGTGAAACTGGAACGAGGACAATTTTTTAGTGATTTTCAGGTTGAAAACGGTATCCCGGTTTGTGTAATCGGAGCAAATATAGCAGCTAAAGTATTCAGCGATAAAGACCCTGTTAATCAGTATCTGAAATTTGGCCATGTTTGGTTAAAAGTAACCGGCGTGCTCGAGAAATCGGATGTTAGTTTATCGGCAGCCGATAATGCAGGAGTGAATGTTTTAAACGATAATGTTTATATTCCGGTGCAAACGATGCTCATGCGATATAAAAACAGAGCCTTGATCAATTCAAAAAGTTTTAATGGAGGATCTTTTTTCGGAGGTGGAATGTTTTTTTCCTTTTCGGGAGGCCAGGAAACTACTAGCTCGAACTATCACCAGTTAGATAAAATAATTGTACAGGTCGAAGAAACAGAACAGCTGACAGCAACAACCGAAATATTAAGTCGCATGTTATTGCGTCGCCATATGGATGTAAAAGATTTTGAAATTACTGTTCCTGAGCTTTTATTAAAACAACAGCAGCGCACCAAGGATATATTTAATATTGTATTGGGTGCCATTGCCAGTATTTCACTCATTGTTGGTGGTATTGGAATTATGAACATCATGTTTGCAACGGTAATGGAACGGATTAAGGAAATTGGAATCCGGCTGGCGTTAGGTGCCAAAAAAGCCGATATTATTGCTCAGTTTTTATCCGAAGCCATATTAATCAGTGTATCAGGAGGATTAATTGGAGTGTTCCTGGGGGTATTATTTTCGAAGCTTATTACCAAGTTTGCCGGCATATTAACCATAGTATCACCTGGTTCCATTATTGTAGCTTTTGGAGTAAGTGCTGCCATTGGAGTAATATTTGGACTTTCGCCAGCCAAGCGAGCTGCCGAAAGAGATCCGATTGAATCATTGAGGTACGAATAATGTATTAAACTAAATATTCATGAAATCATATATAGTTATTTTTATAGTATTAATAAGTTTTTGCTATTCAAGTGTATATTCACAAGAAGCCATAATCGAAGAGCTAAGCTTCGATCAAGTAATCAACCTGGCCAGGGAACAATCTCCACGGGCTATTATGGCAAAACACCAGTTTCGGGCAAATTATTGGGAGTATAAAACGTATAAAGCGGAATTCAGGCCAAGTGTAGGTTTATCAACCAATTTCCCTAACCTGAATAGAAGTTTTAGCGAATTCTCAGACTCATCCGGAACCTATTATGTGGAGATTAACAAAAATACAACCAATGTGAATTTGGATATTGTCCAGAATGTACCATTTACGGGTGGACAATTATCATTGAGAACAGATTTATCACGTTTGGATAATTTGGGAAATAATACATTTTCTTATACATCAACTCCATTTCTGGTTACTTATAATCAGCCGGTTTTGTTTTACAATGAATACAAGTGGCAGCGTAAAATTGAACCCTTAAAGTACGAGGAAGCAAAAAGAGCTTACTTATCATCAATGGAAGATGTGGCCATTCGGGCAGTTAACTACTTTTTCGACCTGGCTTTGGCACAACAGAATTTGCAGGTAGCTGAATTAAATTTTTCTAATGCCGATACTTTGTATCAAATAGCCAATGGCCGTTACAATATTGGTACCATTGCCGAAAATGAATTATTGCAAATGGAATTAAGTTTGCTTAATGCAGGCTCATCGTTAAACTCTGCAAAAGTAGATCTGGAGATTAAAAAGTTTCAACTTCGTTCCTTTCTCGGATTTAACGAAAAGGTTGATTTACGTTTGATTATTCCCAGAGAGATTCCTAAGCTAACCGTGGAAGTTGAAAAAGCATTGGATATTGCCTTAAGTAATAATCCCGAAATAATTGCATACGAAAGACAATTAATTGAATCGGAAAGGGATGTTGCCAGAGCGAAATCGCAAAAAGGATTAAATGCAAACCTATTTGCAAGTATTGGATATAATAAACAGGCAGAAGACCTGAACGATGTGTATATTAATCCACAGAGTAAGCAGAATTTAAGTCTGGGATTGCAAATTCCATTACTGGACTGGAACCTTGGGAAAGGACGCTACAAAATGGCACAATCGAGTCAGGAAGTGGTTCGTACCACCGTAGATCAGGCTCGTACCGATTTTATTCAAAGTGTATATTTAAATGTAATGCAATTTAACCTGCAAGACGATCAATTTGTTATTGCAGCAAAGTCGGATACAATTGCTCAAAAGCGCTACGACATGACCAAACAGCGATTTCTGATAGGAAAAGTGGATGTTTTGGATTTAAATGTATCCCTTTCTGAAAAGGATGCAGCCAAAAGTAATTACATTGCTGCATTACGACAATACTGGTCGAATTTCTATAACCTGCGTAAAATTACACTATACGATTTTATGAACGATCGTTCGTTGGAAGCCGATTACGATGAGTTGATTGAATAATAATTGGGGGGTTGTTTTTATTGTTTATTTCGAAGGATTCTGGATTGTTTAAATTATCCTGAAGTTTTTAGTCAACAACCTGTTTTTGTCTTCAGCTAAAATTATTGCTCAAGATCGCATAACAGTATACATTGAGTTTACTGATTAAAATTTATTTGCTAATCTATACAAATCTAAATCTTAATCATCTGAAAAAGTGTGTTTCTAAAAAATAATTTTATCTTTGCACGACAAAATGCTTAAAAAGAAAATAATTTAATAATATCAATAAAATAGTTTGACAAATGCAGATTAAAGGAGCTATTAGATTTTTGGCCATTATGTTGGCTGTAATATGTATTTATTACTTATCGTTTACCTGGGTTACTACAAGTATAACTCAGGATGCAAAAGAATATGCACAAGGTAACCCTGATAAAGAATATGCTTATTTAGATTCGTTATCGGGCGAAGTAGTATACAACCTTGGGATAAGAAAATATACATTACGTGAATGTCAGGAAAGAGAAATTAACCTGGGTCTCGACCTTAAAGGAGGTATGAACGTTATTCTTGAAATATCAGTTGAAGATATTTTAAAGGCAATGGCTGGTAATCCAAAGGACTCTACTTTCCAACAGGCAATTGGTTTAGCAAAAGAATATAGTAAGGAAAGTCGTGATGATTTCTTAACATTATTCGGACGAGCTTTTAACGAAATTGACCCAAATGCAAAATTAGCTGCAATTTTTAATACAATTGAGTTAAGAGATAAAATTAGTTTTAACTCCACCAATAGTGAAGTATTAGATGTTTTACGAGAAGAATCTCAGGATGCAATCGATAATTCATTTAATATTCTAAATAGCCGTATCGACCGGTTTGGTGTGGTGCAGCCTAATATTCAGCGAATTGAAGGTGCTACGGGTCGTATTATGGTTGAGTTGCCTGGTGTAAAAGACCAGAAACGTGTTCGGGATTTATTACAGGGAACAGCAAACCTGGAATTCTGGGAGACATATAATAATACGCAGGTTTATAATTATCTTCTTCAGGCAAACGAACTGATTTATGAACTTGAAAAAGCTCAAAAAGATTTAACAAAAGAAGAAAATAAGACCGACGATAAACAGACTGAAACTACAATTGAACCTGCAAAAGAAGAAGGTGAAGAAGATTTGTCTTTATTAGATCAGCTTGATTCAGATACGGCTCAATCAGAGTCTGACGCACTAGCTCAAAGCCAGATCGCAGAAAGGTATCCATTGTTTAACGTGCTAAGGCCTAGCATTAACTCGCAAACAGGCCAACCAATGGAAGGTTCTGTTGTGGGTATGGCACATTATTCTGATACTTCGAAGGTAAATGCTTATTTACAAAAAGAAAAAGTAGCAGCAGTTTTTCCACGCGATATGATTTTCAGATGGCATGTAAAACCATACAAATATGACGAGTCGAACAGCTTTTACGAGCTGCACGCTTTAAAAATAACCGGCCGTGATGGTAAAGCTCCATTAGATGGTGATGTGGTAACAGATGCCAGATCAGAATTTGATCAAAATTCTGCTAGCGCAGAAGTGAGTATGAGTATGAATGCCGAAGGTGCAAAAACATGGGCTCGCTTAACAAAAAATAATATAGGTAACTTTATTGCTATTGTTTTAGACGATTTCGTATACTCTGCACCCAGAGTAAATCAGGAAATTACCGGAGGCCGATCATCAATATCTGGTGATTTTACTGTTACAGAAGCAAAAGACTTAGCAAATATTTTAAAATCAGGTAAATTACCTGCTCCTGCTCGTATTATCCAGGAAGAAATTGTAGGCCCATCATTAGGACAAGAGGCTATTGATTCTGGTTTAAGCTCATTCTTTATTGCCTTTATTGTAGTAATTCTTTACATGGTTTTCTATTATAGCCGTAAAGCAGGTTTAGTTGCAGATATTGCACTGGTAGCAAACATGTTCTTTATTATGGGAGTACTTGCTTCGCTTGGAGCAGTATTAACACTGCCCGGTATTGCAGGTATCGTTCTAACAATTGGTATGTCGGTGGACGCCAACGTACTTATTTATGAGCGTATTCGTGAAGAGTTAACTGCAGGGAAAGGTGTTAAACTAGCTGTTAAGGATGGTTATAAAAATGCTTATTCGGCAATTATCGATGCGAATATTACTACCTTATTAACAGCCATTATTCTTTATACATTTGGTACAGGCCCGATTAAAGGTTTTGCTACTACGCTGTTGATTGGTATTTTAACTTCATTATTTACTGCAATCTTTTTAACCCGTTTAATTTTCGAGTGGTATTTAAAACGTAATAAAGAAATAACTTACGCTACGAAGCTAACCGAAGGTGCTTTTAAAAATATAAATATTAAATTCCTTGAAAAACGTAAAATTGCTTATGTGATCTCTGCAATTCTTATTTTCATAAGTGTTGCTGCATTGTTTACCCGTGGATTAAACCAAGGTGTCGACTTTACAGGTGGTAGAACCTATGTTGTAAGTTTCCAGGAAAGTGTAAATACAGGTGATATAGCTGATTATTTAACTGAACAATATGGCCAGGCTCCGGAGGTAAAAACTTTTGGTGAAGATAATCAGGTGAAGATTACGACCAAATACCGAGTAGATGAAGATGCGGTTGAAGTTGATACGGACGTGGAAACAAAACTGTTCGAAGGAATTTCTGAGATGTACGGGATAGACGGATTAACAATGGATTTATTCTTAACAGGTTTTGTTATTCAGGATGACGGACAATTGAAAGAAGTAAGTAGTTCCGACGATGTTGAAACTGTATTAGGAGTTAAGAGCTCACATAAAGTGGGAGCTTCTATAGCCGACGATATTTTATATAAATCATTAGTGGTTATTGTTTTGGCAATTATCCTGATGTTCGTTTATATTTTTATCCGATTTAGAAACTGGCAATATGGTTTGGGGGCAATTGTGGCATTAATTCACGATGTGTTAATTATACTGGGTATTTTTGCCATTGCTTGGGGAGTTTTACCGTTCTCATTGGAAATCGATCAGGCATTTATTGCAGCGATATTAACCGTAGTAGGTTACTCCATTAACGATACCGTTGTTGTATTCGACCGTATCAGAGAATATACCACATTATATCCAAAACGTGATCGTAAAGAAATTTTAAATGGTGCCTTAAATAGTACAATCAGTCGTACGTTCAATACATCTATCAGTACATTTGTGGTATTATTAACCATCTTTATTTTTGGTGGCGAAGTAATCCGTGGATTTGTATTTGCTTTACTAATTGGAGTTGTTGTAGGTACTTACTCATCGTTATTTGTGGCAACACCGGTAGTTTACGATACTGTACACAAGAAAAAAGATAAAAAGTAATAACAATATCTTACTTACAGAAAAAGCCCCTTTTTAACAATAGGGGCTTTTTCTGTAATTATCTTATAAGCTTTTGTTTTTATAATGCTTAATTTATAAAATCACTCAAACAAAATGTATATTTGAAAAAAAAAGATATTATGCAAAATCACCTGCTTTTTATTAGTGGACAAGAGATTTTTGTGATTCTACTGGTTGTTTTACTTCTTTTTGGAGCCAATAAAATACCGGAAATAGCCAAGGGTTTAGGTAAAGGAATGCGCGAATTTCGTAAAGCTGCAGATGATATTAAAAGAGAAATGCATGATCATACGCAAGATATTACCGGCGATATAAAAGAAATGAAAGAAGAAATCAAAAAAACCAAAGAAGATTTAAAAGGATAAAAAATAATGATGAATGATTACATTTTTTTGCTTGTCGGTTTTATACTTTTAATGTTAAGTGGCGATTTTTTAGTAAAAGGAAGTGTTTCGCTTGCCGGCCATTTTAAAGTCTCAAAATTAGTAGTTGGAGTGGTGATCGTTTCATTTGGAACATCGGCCCCCGAGTTGGTGGTGAGTGTAGATGCTGCCATTAAGGGGCATCCCGATATTGCCATTGGTAATGTTGTTGGTTCAAATATTGCTAATATTGCCCTTGTTTTAGGCTTAACAGCGGTTATTTTGCCAATCAGAGTAAAAAAACAGGCAATCCATTTCGATTGGGCATTTATGATGCTGATTAGTATTTTGTTGTATGTATTTTGTTTGAATTTTAAACTACAATTTTTTGAAGGACTCATCTTTCTTGTCATTCTGGCCCTGTTTGTTACAAGGTCTGTGCTAAAATCCCGAAAAGAAAATTTAAAATCGCTCGAAGAACCAGTAAAACCTAAACATAAGTTATTTGTTTCGTTTTTATTAGTTGCCCTGGCTTCGTTGGGATTAATCTTTGGTGCTGATTTCTTAGTCAAAGGAGCTTCCAATATTGCTGCTAAAATGGGGGTGGAAGAACGGATTATTTCTGTTTCCGTTATTGCACTGGGAACCAGCTTGCCGGAACTGGCAACATCAATTATGGCAGCTATCCGCAAGGAACTTGATATATTTATCGGAAATATTATTGGATCAAATATTTTTAATATTCTGGCGATTTTAGGCATCACAAGCTTGATAAAATCGATTGATATTAACCCAATGATTCTTAAGTTTGATATTTTTTGGATGTTGGGAATATCATTTTTATTATTTTTGTTTATACTCCCTTTAAGAAAAGGGATTGTTACACGCTGGAAAGGCTTGGTTTTTCTTTTCGTATATTTCCTTTATATTTATTTGGTATTTACACTTGGTTTATTTTAGTTGAAAAGCACAGAATTATGATTAGCGCAAAAAATATAACAAAATCCTACGGTGATTTGCAGGTTTTAAAGGGTATTGATCTGGAAATAAAAAAGGGTGAAATAATTTCAATTGTTGGGCCAAGTGGTGCTGGTAAAACAACCTTTTTGCAAATATTGGGTACCTTGAGCAGGCCTGATTCCGGACAAATACTTTTTAATAAGGAGGAAGTAACTAAATATAAAGATAAACAGTTGGCAGGCTTTCGTAATAGCAACATTGGATTTGTATTTCAGTTTCATCATTTATTGCCCGAATTTACAGCCCTGGAAAATGTCTGTATACCTGCTTTTATAGGGAAAGTATCGCGCGATAAAGCCGAAAAAAGAGCCAAAGAAATATTAAAATTTTTAAAGCTTGATCATCGGATGGATCACAAACCAAAGGAATTGTCGGGTGGGGAACAACAACGTGTAGCCGTTGCCAGAGCTTTAATTAACCAACCATCGGTAATTTTTGCTGATGAACCTTCAGGAAATCTGGATTCTGAAAACAAAGAAGAGTTACATAATTTATTGCTTTCATTGCGCGATCAGTTTAATCCATCCATTGTTATTGTTACACACGACGATCATTTGGCAAAAATTGCCGATAAAAGACTTACCATGAGAGATGGTTTGTTTGTTTAAAGTGATTTTGAACAAGGATTTACAAAATATAAAACAATTTCTGGACGAAAAGGCTGAGAAATATAATCATCCGGATTTTATCGAAACAGATCCGATCCAAATTCCACATCAGTTTTCTGAAAAAGAAGATATTGAAATAGCCGGATTTTTTGCTGCCAGTATTGCCTGGGGACAGCGTGTTACCATCATTAAAAACATGCAAAAATGGATGGCTTTAATGGATTACGCGCCCTATGAATTTATCATGGAATCGTCGGAGAAGGATTTGCAGCGTTTTGATTATTTTAAACACCGAACGTTTAATGGCGAAGATTGCAAATTCTTTATACAATCGATCAGGAACATTTATGCAAATCACGGTGGATTGGGAAATCTTATTCAAAGTATCTATATAAAAGAAAAAACCCTTGATAAAACCTTAAATCAGTTCCGCGACATTTTTTTTGAAATTCCATATCCGCTGCGAACGCAAAAGCATATTTCCAGTATCGCGAAAGGATCATCGGCTAAACGCTTGAATATGTACCTTAGGTGGATGGTGCGCAAAGATTACACAGGTGTTGATTTTGGATTGTGGGACAAAATTCCGATGTCTGCATTATTTTTACCTTTAGATGTACATACGGGGAATGTGGCCCGAAAACTGGGTTTATTAAAACGAAAACAAAACGACTGGAAGGCAGTTGAAGAAATAACCAGTGTTTTACGGAAATTCGATCCGCATGATCCGGTAAAATATGATTTTGCCTTATTTGGCTTAGGTGTTTTTGAAAAATTCTAACGATGGCAAACAACTATTTTAAATTTAAACAATTTACAATTTTCCAGGATCGGTGTGCCATGAAGGTGGGCACCGATGGGGTTTTGCTTGGTGCCTGGGCCGATTGTGAAAATGCAAAAACAATTCTGGATATTGGAACCGGAACAGGTTTAATTGCATTAATGCTGGCACAAAGATCCCTGGCACATATCGATGCCATTGAAATTGATCAAAGCGCAAGTGAGCAGGCAAGTGAAAATGTAACTAAATCACCCTGGGAATCGAGAATCAGTGTAATTAATAAATCATTACAACAATTTACAGAGCAAATAGATAAAAAATATGATTTAATTGTTTCGAACCCACCTTTTTTTCAAAATTCACTCTATGCTCCGGATCAAAACAGAACCAATGCAAGGCATAATGCCAGTTTGGAGTACGAAGATATTCTTGATGCATCACTTAAGTTGTTAAGCAATAATGGTACCTTGAGTTTGATTTTACCTTATCTGGAAGGAACTATGTTTATTGTGAAAGCTGCCGGGAAAGGTTTGTATTGTGTACGCCAAACCAATGTTTTGCCTAATCCGGGGAAAACGCCAAAACGTTTATTGCTTGAATTTGCAAAATCAAAAAAACCATTGGTGGAACAGGAAATTATTATTGAACTAAATAAGCGACACGAATATTCCGATGCGTATAAGAATCTTACCAGAGATTTTTATTTAAAGTTCTAACTATTATTGATTTAAAAAAACACAAGTCATTTCATTGTGCCTGTAACGCAGAGTACCTAAGTTAGATATGACATTGTTGTCGTAAATAAGTCGGATTATTGACGTTATCAGGTAAGTCAATAGTAATTACTTTTACTAAATAGTTAAATTGAAAAAACACAAGAAAAATATGGAACTGTCTGAAAAAGTAAAAGAAATTCGATTAAAAAAGGGAATATCTCAAGAATTACTTGCTGAAGAATCAGGATTAAGCCTTAGGACTATTCAAAGAATTGAAAGTGGACAAACTGAGCCTCGTGGAGATACATTAAAACGAATTGCATCTTCATTGCAAGCTACACCAGATGATCTGATAGGCTGGACACAAAAAGAAGATAAAAGTTTTCTGTCAGCTCTGAATATGTCTTCGCTTGCCTTCATTTTGTTTCCCCTTCTTGGTTTTATCATCCCATTAATTATGTGGATTTTTAAGAAAGATAGGATTATTGGGCTAAGAAATCTCATTCGGGAAATTATAAATTTTCAAGTTCTATGGTCAATTATTATCCTATTGGTTTATGTGTCGTTTGTTGGTATTACGAACTATAGATTTTGGAAAGCAGGAGACATATCTCCATCTTTAATGATTAATCCTGCAATAAAATATATGACTTATGGTTTATTATATTTTTATAATATCATATTAGTACTGATAAATACAGTTAGAATAAAGGAAGATAAAGAAGCAAAATACTTTCCAAAAATAGTATTTGTTAAGTAAACCTGGTTTTAATTTGTTTAGGGCTGATGGTTAAATAAGAGGGGGACGTCCAAAAACTAATGAATTATTAAATTAGCCACTAAGATACTATCCCGATAGCTCCTGAAATCCTTATGTTATTGCTGAAAAAGTTGCAAAAGCT
>CAYVEW010000045.1:0-25380 GCA_964450375.1 uncultured Bacteroidales bacterium | reverse complement strand
CTCGCTCCCACAAACCCCAAACACATCCCGCTCGTGAACCTTCATGATTTTAGCTTCAATACTTGATGTTCACAGTTTAATGCGAGCTCATATAAATCATGTTAGTGTGTGATTAAACTTAATCATGAAGGTTTCATTTTAGTGATTTTTTATATTATTTTTATATTTAGTTATAAGTTAGTGTTACAAAAATAACAGATATAAATATATTAATATCTATATATATCATGATATATATCATAAATGATATTTATCATACAAAACAGATCCGGAAATAATGGAAATTCAAAGAAAAATAAGTAGTTGTAAGGATTGTATTTACAGATCGTGGGCTTTTAAAAATTTATCGGAAGATGATTTAAAAAAAATTAATACACACAAGGAGGAAAGATTTTATCGAAAAGGAGAAATAATATGTGGTGAGGGTGAGGACATTCACGCCTTCATGTATTTGCAGAATGGATTGGTAAAACTGTATAAAACAGAAGTTAATAATAAGGAGCACATTATAAGTATTGCCAAACCAAGAGATTTTATTGGTTTGCTAAGCATTTTTTCAAATACCAGGCATGTGTATTCCATTTCGGCAATTGAAGATTCGGTGGTTTGTTTTGTTGAACTGGATGTTATAAGGGATTTTATACGTACCAATGGTGTTTTTGCACTCGACTTTTTTGAAAAAATTAGTACACTATCCGATTCGATCATTAAAACGCGAATAGATATTAACACCAGGCAATTAAGAGGAAGAATAGCCTATATACTACTATTATTTTCAAAGCAAATTTACGATTCAGATCAATTCAACTTGCCGATTAGTCGAAAAGAACTGGCAGAATTAATCGATATGAGTACCGAAAATGTGATCAGAGTGTTATCAGAATTTCGTAAAGACAAGCTTATCCAGATTGAAGGAAAGCAGATTGAAATACTTGATGTAAAAAAGTTAGAACGAATCTATGAGTTAGGTTAATTGCTATTTTTTAAATCTCGGATTTTTTTCGATAAGGGCGAAGCAAAAATAAAATCGTTTAATTCGATATTTGTCGTGTCGAATATCTCTTCTTTTGTACCTTCCCACCATTTCTCGCCATGATAAATAAAGACTACTTTATCGCCAATTTCCATTACAGAGTTCATATCATGTGTATTAACAATGGTAGTCATATTGTATTCTTCTGTAATTTCTTTTATTAGGTTATCAATTACGATTGCGGTTCTGGGGTCCAATCCGGAATTAGGTTCGTCGCAAAATAAATATTTTGGGTTTAATGCAATGGCTCGTGCAATGGCTACACGTTTTTGCATCCCGCCACTAATTTCGGCAGGAAATAGTTTGTTTGCATTTTCAATATTTACTCGTTTTAAACATTCGTTAGCACGGTCTCTTTTTTCCGATAAGCTCATTTGGGTAAACATATCCAATGGATACATTACATTCTCTTCAACTGTTGACGAATCGAATAAAGCACCGCCCTGAAAAAGCATTCCAATTTGCTTTCTCATTTCCTTTTTTTCTTTAAAATCCAATTTATTAAATACCACATCATCGTAAAAAACACTTCCATTATCTATCTCGTGTAAGCCGACAATTGATTTTAATAAAACTGTTTTTCCCGAACCACTCTGTCCTATAATTAAATTCGTTTTTCCTTTTTCGAAAACAACGCTTATGTCTTTTAAAACCGGTGTGTTGTCAAAGGATTTATATATATTTTTAACTTCTATCACGATAAAAGTAATTGGGTTAATATTAAGTTGAATAATAATATAAAAATACTGCTATGTACAACCGCTTTTGTGCTTGATCGGCCTACTTCGAGTGATCCGCCATACGAGTAATATCCATGATATGCCGATATGGTTGTAATTAAAAAGGCAAAAACAACAATTTTAATTAGAGCATAGGTTATGTAAAATGGAATAAAAGCATATTGAATACCATAAATATAATTTGGCGTAGTAACTACTCCGGAAGCTATTCCTGCCAGCCATCCACCTGTGATTCCCACGATCATACTTAATAATGCTAAAAAAGGAGCAAAAAAAACTGAAGCTACCAGTTTAGGTAAAATCAAGAAACTTGCCGAGTTAACTCCCATAATTTCTAAAGCATCAATTTGCTCGGTAACACGCATGGTACCAATTTCAGATGCAATATTTGAGCCCACTTTGCCGGCTAGAATTAAGGCTACGATGGTAGACGAAAACTCCAGCAAAATAGAATCCCTTGCTCCCAATCCGATCAGGTAAGTCGGCAACAGCGGATTTTCCGTATTATAGGCAGTTTGTATAGTTATTACTGCTCCCATAAAAAAGGAAATAATGGCAATAATTCCCATGGAGTTTATGCCTAATTTCTGAATCTCTTTCAGTGTTTCTTTATAATAAACAATGTGTTTTTCAGGTTTGGCAAATACTCTTCGCAGTAAAATAAAATATCGTCCTATATGATAAAAAAGACCCATAAATAGATTATTTTGATGACAAACGTACATAATGTTTTTTATGAAAACAATATACAGGCTCTATAAAAAACATGGTGGTAGTTCCTTACCACAAGTTTTACATGTGTAAATTTTAATCAAAAATAAAAGTTTTATAGCTGATATACGCCAAATATTAAAATCTATTCATAAATATTTTTTATTTATAAAGCTTTTTATTCTTTTGCATTTCGTAATTTAGTACTATTAATATTTCAAATTGATAAATCATGAGTAATAAATATTGTGTAATAATGGCAGGTGGAGTTGGTAGCAGGTTTTGGCCATTAAGTAAACTGAATAAACCAAAACAATTTCTAGACATCTTGGGAACCGGCAGGACATTATTACAAATGACTTTTGATCGGTTTAAAGAAATTTGTCCGGTAGAAAATGTATATATTGTTACCAGTTTAAGTTATAAAGAAACAATTTTGGAACAGCTTCCCGAGTTAAAGGATGAACAAATTTTATTGGAACCTGCCAGGCGTAATACTGCCCCTTGTATAGCTTATGCTAATTATAAGATCTTAAAAAAGGATCCCAATGCGGTTATTGTAACTGCTCCTTCCGATCATTTAATTGTTAAGCAAGATGCTTTTGTGAAAGTGATAAATGAAGGACTCGACTTTGTTTCATCAACTGATGCCTTGTTAACATTAGGAATAAAACCCAGCAGGCCCGAAACAGGTTATGGCTACATTCAGGTAAATGGCAAGAAGGATATTAAAAATAAAAATATAAACAGGGTTAAAACCTTTACAGAAAAGCCGAACAAAGAATTGGCAAAAGTATTTTATGAAAGTGGCGAGTTTCTGTGGAATGCGGGAATATTTCTTTGGTCGCTTAAGTCAATCATGAATGCTTTCGATAAGTTCCTGCCCGATGTAGATCAATTATTTAAGGAAGGCATAGATGTATATAATACGGATAAAGAAGCTGATTTTATCTCCGAAACCTATACCGAGTGTAAAAATATCTCCATCGATTATGGTATTATGGAGAAGGCAGATAATGTGTTTGTTTATGCCAGCGACTTTGGTTGGGCCGACTTGGGAACCTGGGGGTCGTTATACGAAAACAGTTCTAAGGATAAAAACAAAAATGCCATTATTGGCGATTTAGTATTTACTTACAATGTGAATAACAGTGTAGTTAATGTGCCTAAAGATAAACTGGTTGTATTACAAGGTTTGCAGGATTATATTGTTGTTGAATCGGAAGGAGTGCTACTGGTATGCAAGAAAGAAGACGAACAAGAAATAAAACAATATGTAAACGATATAAAACTAAAGTTGGGCGACAAGTATTTATAGTTAAGCCATAGGTATTTAAAAACAGAAAAATGGCACGAATGAAATCGGGCCATTTTTTTTGGCAATAATTTAAACACATCTCAATTCTTGTTGGAATAAATTATTATTTCTTGTTATTTTATGTTTTAAAATGCAATCACCTAAAATCGCTTGTGTGAAATCGAAAATAATTATATTATTTACGCTCTGCTTAATTTCATTAGGATCTTTTTCACAAAAAGATAGTATACTAAATGAGACGCATTACCGACTTATAAAACCAGTATCCAAAAGTATTGTCAACTATTCAGGCGACAAGCAAACACAAACGGCTGGGGCTGTAGCCGAAAAGCCCATACGAGTTCAGGTTTTAGATCAAAACAATAATCCGGTAAAAAGCATTGTTATTTCATTTAAGATTCTATCCTTTCCAAGTGGTGGTAGTCATTTTAGTATTTTAGATACACTAGCTTATACCGATTCGCTTGGGATAGCTGAAACTTACTTCCGTTTGGGCCATGAAGAAGGTGTGTACGAAATCTCTGCCCAATTCGGAAACGAACAAAACAGCGATTTTCTAATCTACAAGGTGTTTGCACGAAAAACAAACTGGGTGTTTTTGTTAATAGCAGGATTAATTGGCGGTTTAGGGTTGTTCTTGCTGGGTATGAACATGATGAGCGATGGAATGCAAAATGCTGCCGGAGATAAAATGCGTTCTATTTTGAGCCAGATTACCAACAACCGCATAGTTGCTGTTGGGGTTGGTACTTTTATTACCATGGTTGTTCAAAGTAGCAGTGCCACAACAGTTATGTTGGTAAGTTTTGTGCACTCAAAACTGATGAAATTCAGGCAAACTATTGGTGTGATTCTCGGCGCAGGTATTGGAACTACAATTACAGTGCAGCTAATAGCATTTAAGATTTCGGATTATTCACTTTTTATTATAGGAGTCGGGTTTATTTTTTATTTCTTATTTAGTTCAACCAAGGTAAGGAATATTGGAAAATCAATTTTAGGTTTTGGGATTTTGTTTTTTGGAATGCAAATAATGTCGGAATCCATGGTTCCATTAAGATCGTTTAGCCCGTTTATCGAATTAATTGTTAAATTGGAGAATCCTTTGGTTGGCATTATTATCGGTACCATATTCACTGCCTTTATACAAAGCAGTGCTGCTTTTATGGGAATCGTAATTGTTTTGTCAACTCAGGGTTTAATAAGTTTAGAAGCTTCTATACCTTTGATATTCGGCGCTAATATTGGTACGGCTATAACTGCTATACTGGCAAGTATTAAAACCAGCAGAGAATCCAAACAGGTTGCGCTCGCTCATACTTTAATAAAGGTAACCGGAGTAGTTTTGTTTATTTTTTGGATACCACAGTTTGCCGAATTGGTAAAACTAATATCTCCTAAAAGTCTTTTGCCTTATAATGATCTTAATGCATTAGCTATAACAGCACCACGACAGATTGCCAATGCCCATACCGTATTTAATATTGTTTTAACTTGTTTACTGCTGCCCGTAACACATCTTTTTGCTAAAGGCATTGAAAAAATATTGCCGGTTCGAGTCGTTGAAATTCCTGCTTTAAAAACTATTTATCTCGATTATGGAATGGTTAAAAACTCTTCGCTTGCCCTTAGCCTGGCAAAGAAAGAAACTTTGCGAATGGGTGAATTGGTTCAAAATATGACCAGTGATATTATCATTCCATTTTTGGTTAAGAAAACAGAGATAATTGATGAAATCAGACTTAAGGAAGAAGAAGTTAATTTCTTGCGCGATCAGATTAACAATTACATTTTAAAAGTAACCCGGGAAAACTTAAACGAAGAGCGTGTGAATGAGTCGTTCCAATTGTTATACACAGTTAAGGAATTTGAGCAAATAGCCGATATTGTATCATCAAATATGATTGATAAGGCAATTAGCTGGTGTAGGAATAATTTTGCATTTTCCGTTGAAGGTAAGAACGAACTTGTTGAATATCATACCAAAACACAGAAGCAGTTAAGCCGTGCCCTGGAAGTTTTTAAAGATGTTAATCTTGAAAAAGCAAAAGCGATGAAAGAAAAATACCGGAAATACCGAAATATGGAGATAGAACTGGAAAAACAACATTTTGAACGCTTACGCGATGAAGTTTCTGAAACTATCGGTAGTAGTAAAACGCATGTTGAACTAATGACATTCCTCAGGGCAATCAATGGCCATGCTACGAATATAGCCCGGATATTAATTAAATGGTCTGACAACAAGAAGTAGTAAGAATGATGTATCGATTTCTAAATCTTTTCATAGATTTGCATAAAATTTAGATATATATGCAGTCAATAAGAGAAATTTACAAAATTGGGTATGGCCCATCAAGCAGTCATACCATTGGCCCGGTAAGGGCATCAGCTATGTTTATTCAAAAAAATCCCGATATAAGCCATTTCAGAGTTACACTTTATGGTAGTTTGGCAGCTACAGGCAAAGGGCACCACACCGACCTTGCTATTGAAAAAACTTTTAGCCCGAATAAAGTAGATATTATCTGGAAGCCAGACGAAGAGCTGCCTTTACATCCAAATGGCTTATTGTTTGAAGCTATGCAAAATGGCAAAAAAGAGGATGAGTGGATTGTTTATAGTATTGGAGGCGGAGATTTGCGCGATGATTCAGGGATTATAAACAGCGAGGTGGTTTATAAACATAAAACCCTTTCGGATATTCTGGATTACTGTACAAAGAATGGCAGAACTTTTTGGGAATATGTTGAAGATTGCGAGGGGCCTGAAATATGGAACTTCCTGGAAGAAGTATGGGATGTGATGAAAAATACCATTTCGGAAGGCCTCGAGAACGAAGGTGTGTTGCCAGGTACCATTCATTTGCCCCGAAAGGCAGCCACGTATCATATGAAAGCAATGAACTCGCTGGGAGCAATTAAAAACAGGGGTTTGCTTTTTGCTTATGCACTTGCTGTATCGGAAGAAAACGCTGGTGGCGGGAAAATTGTTACAGCACCAACCTGCGGTTCTTCAGGTGTACTGCCTGCGTTAATGTATTTCTTGAAACGTGAAGATCATATTACCGATAAGAGAATTCTAAAGGCTTTGGCAACAGCGGGTTTAATTGGTAATGTTGTTAAACGCAATGGTTCCATATCGGGAGCCGAAGTGGGGTGTCAGGGCGAAATTGGAACAGCTTGTGCTATGGCAGCCGCAGCTGCTGCTCAGGTCATGGGAGGCTCGTTACGCCAGATCGAATATGCTGCAGAAATGGGTCTGGAACATAATCTGGGATTAACTTGCGATCCGGTTGGCGGATATGTACAAATTCCTTGCATTGAGCGCAATGCTATTGCTGCAAGTAAAGCACACGAATGTGCTGTATATGCTTTGTTTTCTGATGGCGGGCATAAAATTTCGTTCGATAAAGCAGTAAAAACCATGGTAGAAACAGGAAAAGATTTGCAAAGTGCATACCGCGAAACAGGAATTGGCGGATTAGCAAAAGAATGGGACTCTTTTCATAATTAAACCTGATTTAAAATAAATGATGATGATGACAGAAACAGTTCTTTTTGCATTTGCCTTAACCTTATTTGCTGGTTTATCTACCGGAATAGGAAGTGTTTTAGCTTTTTTTACAAAAACTACCAACACAAAATTTCTATCCATTGCTTTAGGTTTTTCTGCAGGTGTAATGATTTATGTTTCCATGATTGAAATATTCTTTAAAGCAAAAGATTCCTTAGTAGATGGATTAGGAGAAAAAATGGGATCGTGGGTAACAGTTATTTCTTTTTTTGGAGGGATTCTTTTTATTGCTATCATCGATAAATTAATTCCATCGGTTGAAAACCCACACGAAATTCGTTTGGTTGAAGAAATGGACGAAAAGGCAAAAAAGGCACATAAAGATAAAAAGTTAATGAAAATGGGAACGTTTACAGCCCTGGCTATTGCTATTCATAATTTTCCTGAAGGGCTCGCTACTTTTACGGCTGCATTAACTGATCCCAGTTTGGGTATAGCAATTGCTGTTGCCATTGCTATTCATAATATTCCGGAGGGTATTGCAGTTTCTGTTCCGATATATTATGCAACAGGAAACAAAAAGAAAGCTTTCTGGCACTCTTTTCTATCAGGACTTGCCGAACCTGTTGGAGCAATATTGGGTTACTTAGTTTTAATGCCATTTTTAAACGAAACCATCTTTGGGATTTTATTTGCCGGTGTTGCAGGAATCATGGTGTTTATATCTATTGATGAATTGTTGCCGGCTGCCCGCGAGTATGGCGAACACCACTTGTCTATTTATGGCCTGGTTGCCGGAATGGCAGTTATGGCCGTAAGTTTATTAATGTTTATTTAAGAAAAACATGCATATAAAAAAACATCCGTAGAAGCGAATCTGCGGATGTTTTTATTTTTATCTTTTTAAAATGGTTTAAAACCAATAATCTTCCTAACTTCTTTAACTGTTTTCGAAGCATTTTCACGTGCTTTTTCGGCTCCCATGGTTGCGACTTTTCTTAAATAATCGTCGTTAGCTGAAATATCCAGTATACGTTCGCGAATTGGTGAGGTAAATTGAATAATATCTTCGGCTAATTGCTTTTTTAAATCGCCATATCGAATTTCGCACTTGGCATATTTATCTTTAAAGAATTCTACTGTGCTTTTGTCCGAAACCACATCCATTAAAGTAAATAAGTTCTTAACGGGTTCGGTTAATTCCGAGTTCATTTCGGTAGGGCCACTATCTGTTACGGCACGCATTACTTTCTTGCGAATATCTTTTGGATCATCAACCAAAAAGATACCATTTCCTTCTGATTTTCCCATTTTTCCGGTTCCATCCAAACCGGGAATCTTTATTAATGCTTCGCCAAAATTATATGGTTGTGGTTCTGTAAAAAACTCAACTTTATATATATTGTTAAATCGGCGTGCAAATTTACGTGCCATTTCCAGGTTCTGTTCCTGATCTTTGCCAACCGGAACCTTCGATGCATTATGTATGATAATGTCGGCTGCCATTAGAACCGGATAGGTTAATAAACCTGCATTCACATTTTCTGGCTGTTTTCGTACCTTATCTTTAAACGAAGTTGTTCTTTCCAGTTCGCCCACGTATGCATTCATGTTTAATAACAAATACAGTTCGGTTACTTCTGGTACGTCGCTTTGCAAATAAATGGTTGCTACCTCGGGATCCAGCCCGCAAGCAAGGTACTCGGCTAAAACCTGTTTAACACTTCCATGCAGATCATCTGGAGTAGGATGTGTGGTTAGCGAATGATAATCGGCAATAAAAAAGTAACAATTATTTTCGTGCTGCATTTTAACAAAGTTTTTCATTGCCCCGAAGTAATTACCTAAATGCAGGTTTCCGGTTGACCTAATTCCGCTAACAACTGTTTCCATATCTAATTTTTTATTTATTCAGGTTTAATGTAATTTTGCAAAAGTAAAAAATGTTTACCAATAATTCGTTCCGATTGTTGTAATTAAATATTTATCAGAGGAACAGGAAAGTTATTTTTCAGTTATGGCATTAATTAAATTTGTTTTAATACTCTTTGTAATATTTTTTCTGATACGGGTTTTTGCAAGATATGTGCTTCGTTCGTATGTAAAAAATATGCAAGGTAATTTTAATGATCGACAAAACCAGCAATCGCAAAAGAAGGAAGGTGATGTAACCATCAACACCAAGCCTCAAAAAGAAAAGAAGATTGATCGCGACGAGGGCGACTATGTCGATTATGAAGAAATCGAATAAGTCTTAGAATCCTCCACCACTAATTATAAAACCGGTTGTATAGCTCACATTATCTAACTGGAAAGGCATAGCTATGTAAGGTTCGAGAATTGCCATCCCAAATAAGTTTATTCTTAATGATGCTCCTAAACTATATATGGGTGTAAAATAATTTGGATCCGGGTTCCAGTAAAATCTTACATCGCTACTAGCCAGCCAGGGGAGTCGGTCTTTGGTCCACGAAAGTCCTGCATCGAAGAAGAACACAATATCTGAAAAGAAATACCCTGATTTAAACAAAGAGAGTCTTTCTATACCTGAGAATGGCACACGGATTTCCGAATTAAATACAAGGATTTTACTACCTACTAAATTATTTATATCCAAATAATGTGTTGGCCTCGACTCGAATGATTTATTAAATGCATTGAAATTATAACCACGCACCAGAAAATCATTCCCAAGATATAAGGGATAAAGTTCCTGAGAACTTTTACCATATCTACCGTAATGCATTGCCCTGAATGCTAAGCTTATCGGTTTAAAATAAAAGTATTTACGAACATCAATATTCAGATTAGTAATTTCGTAGCGATCGAACATCTGACCAACCTGAAATCTATATCGGTATCCATTAAGTGGCGAGGTTATTCCAAAATTCGAATTGTCTCCCACAAAAGCAATATATGCGTTTCCCACATAAAAAGGATCGGGAACATCATCTACTTTTGTTTTTGTTTGATAAAAAATATTGATGCTGTCGATTCTGTAACTGTATCTTGAGTAGGAAAACCCTCCTTCCAACCTGAGTTTTGACGAAAAGGGGTATTGTGAAAATGCTGCCAGGTTTTGCTCAAAAATTCGAACTAAATTATAATTAACAAAAGTATATCCCGATGCGGTATCATTGAAAAAAGTGTAATACATTCCCCGGTAAGGTAAATGCGACAAGGATGTTCCCCAGGTTAATCTTTTGCTACTGTTAATATAGGCAAACTGGCCTCCAAAATCGTAAATTTCCCCGTTTATATTTAACATGGTATAAATCTGGTGGTGCTTTAACATATCGCTAAAAAGCAAGCTTACGCCACCCGAAACAAATGTGCCATATGAGCTGTAACCAACACCCATACCGTTGGAGCCAATATATTCCAGTTCAAATTTGGGATCGTATTCCTGCATTCTAAATGAATCTTCGGGGAAAGTTGTTTCAAATTTTAAATTGCGGTCGACCACGTTATAAATTCTATTTTCTCCGGGAGGCAAATTTTCTGCCCTTAAATCTACTTTTAGCGGATCAACAGGAATTTGAAGAAAATCTTCCGGATTAGCCAGATAAATCTCATAATTATCGTTAGTATATAAGGTATATGCAACTTGCCCGGTTTTGCGTGAAACACTATAAGCTGGGGCTAAATCGGTAATTCCACTGATACCGGTTGCAAATTTTGTTAACTTAAAAACTTCACCGGTGTGCAGGTGATATCGGTACAAATTTCGAAAACCGTCGGCGTTGGATAAAAAGTAGAGCGATGAATCAGAAGGAGAGTGTTGGGGACTAAAAATATCGGCTCCGGGAAAAAGGTCATAAACGATAATTTGTCCTGTTTTTCGTTTTAACACACACAAGCGGTACGACCCATATACTTGCTTTTCGATGTCCGTATCCGGTCCTCTGTCGGAAATAAAAGCAATTTCGCTACCATCGGCCGACCACGATGGTTGCAAATCGGAATGATAATCGTTGGTTAACTGTTCTGTTTTTTTGGAATCGAGATGATAAAGATAAAGATCACTTTTCCCGCTTTTTAATCCGTTAAATAAGATCGTTTTACCATCGGGCGACCATTCGGGGTTTATTAAGGCATCAATACCGGGAATTTCAATTTCTTCGGTGCTTTTTACTTTATTATCTTTTAAATCGATAATAAATAATTTGTTTTTACCTTTTGTAAAAGTGGTTATAACATATCTTTTGCCATCGGGCGACCACGAACCGGCTTCTTCAATATAATTAAAATCATCTATATGCGATTTTCTTAACGAAGAGGTAAGCTTACGTTCAATTTTCTTTGTTTCTGTATCGACCAGCAATAGATCTACATTGATTACATCTTTGTTGGATAAGAATGTCATGTATTTGCCGTTGGGACTTAAAACGGGCGACAGGTTAATTTCTCCGCCTGTTTTATCGTTAAACATCATTTCTCCAAGTGGTGCAATGGTATCTTCTAAAAAATTCGCGTAGTACTCTTTCGTTGATTTTTGCCAAAGTACCGATAAACTATCAGTTTCAATGCCCATTAAAGATTTTGTGGCATGTTCCAGTCCGTATTTTAATGTTGAATAAAGCAATGGTTGCATGATGTTATCGCCCCAGGTTCCCGTAACGTAAGCCCAAAAAGCATGTCCGTATCTGTAGGGAAAATATTCGCCCATTTTGCGGGTCATATCTTTAATCGATGGCACATCATCATGTATTACAGCATCACGCATCCACATTGATGTTCTGTTGTCGGCTGATCCGATAGATAAAAATTCGGCCATTCCTTCAATCATCCACAGAGGCACATTGGCAAGGCTCTGAAACGATAAAGAGTCGTTTTCTCTTACCAGGTTGTACTGAAAAACGTGCACCATCTCATGACCCAAAACGTGATCTGTTTCTTTATTGGAAACCATGATCGGAATCATTACCCTACTCCGTAATCCTTCGGTTACTCCTCCCGTACCAACACCTATGATACCCGAAATCACAGTGGTTTGTTTAAAATCTGCAGTGTTGTTATATAAAATAATCGGACTGTTAAAGAGCGAATCGCGGAACAAAGCATTATGACGCAGATACCATCGTTCCGATAACTGGCCCAGATGGAACATCATGGTATCATTTTTTACATAATTATAAATTTCAAATCGAGGGGTATTATATACTTCGAAATCGAAATGATCGTACATTACTTTGTTTTGTCCAAACTGTCCATAAACAGGTAATGATATAATTAAAACAATAATTAAGTAGAGTATCTTTTTCATAGCTTCCTGGTAAGATAATTCCTTTTTTTATCCTCAAATTTTATACAAAAATTGAATAACTTTGTTTTCTCATCTGGATTTTATAATTTGTAAAACATTCCCTAAATATAGTAATTATGAAAATAAGATTAAAAGTATTTTTCACAAGCATTTTTATCATCTTTTTTTTAAGTGCTTGCGACGAAGATGGAAGTGTTAATTTATTTACCCTTCAGGATGACATTGATTTTGGAGAACAGTTTCATGCTGAGCTTCTTACCAATCAAGCAGAATATCCTATTTTAAGCCCTGCTGCTTATCCTGCTGCTTATACGCACATTGAGCGCATACGTGATGAGCTGTTAAAATCGGACGATTTAAGATACACCAGTGATTTTAGTTGGGATGTATATATTATCGATAACGATGACGTGCTGAATGCTTTCTGTGTGCCTGGTGGTAAAATGTATTTTTATACCGGCATTATTAAGTTCTTGGAAAACGAAGCGCAGTTTGCAGGTGTTATGGCGCACGAGATGGCACATGCCGACCGAAGACACAGTACCAAAACAATGACCAAGCAATACGGAGTTTCTATTCTACTATCTGCTTTGTTGGGCGACGATCCTTCTCTTTTAGCAGAAATTGCAGCTGATTTGGCTATGGGTTTGGGCTCGTTAAAGTTTAGCCGCGATCATGAATACGAAGCAGATCAATATGCTGTGCGATATACCGATGATGGAACCGGAGAACACAACTTTTATCCAAAAGGAATTTCTGCTTTTTTTGAAAAAATGGGTACTCAAACTACCTCGCTCGAATTTTTGAGCACACATCCCGATCCGGGAAACCGGCTTGAAAGTATAGATGAATTTTGGAAAAGCATCGGATCGCCAACCGGAGATACTTATGATGTCAGATATGCTGATTTTAAAAGTAGTTTACCTTAAACTAACTAAAGAAGAGAGAGTTTTTCTCTCTTTTTTATTTTGGGATACTAAAAGAGAAAGTGCTTCCCTGGCCTAATGAACTTTCTACCCAGATTCTCCCTTTCCACCTGGAAATAAATTCTTTGCATATGTTTAATCCAAGGCCTGTTCCTTTTTCATTGGAAGTGCCGCGTTGTGTAAAGTTTGAATTAGCTGCAAAAATTATTTGCTGGTTTTCTTCCGAAATGCCTATGCCATCGTCTTTTATTTGAACAACATATTGCAATTTTTCATTAATAATACTAATTTTTATTTCGCCATTTTTATATGAAAACTTAATGGCATTGGATATTAAATTGCGTAAAACAGTTTTAATCATATTTTCATCAGTAACCACAGTAGTATTTTGCTCGTAATCTAAAATAATTTTAATGTTTTTGTTTTGCGCTGCATATTGCAATGCTTGTGCAATAAAATCAATGATCTGGCTTAGGTTTATTTTTTCGGGGGTATATGTTATCTTATCCGATTCTGCTCTTGACCAATCCAGTAGGTTTTTTAATAAATTGAATCCATTATTTGATGAATTATTCATTGCCATAACATACTTTCGTATGTCTTCTTTGGAAAGGGTATCAAACTTTTCCAGAATTAAATCTGAATAACCTATCAGGATGTTAAAAGGATCTCTTAAATCATGAGCGATGACCGATAAAAACTTGTCTTTGGTTTTGATGAGACTTTTTAATTCTTCTTCTGCCTTTTTCTTTGCTGTTATATCACGTGCAATGCCAATAGAACCAATAATTTGGTTACTGTCATCGCGAATAGGCGTAGCAGAGCACTCCAGGTATACCAGTTTTCCTTTGGGTGTCATAAATCCGTGCTCAAACACAGAGCTTTTCCCATTTAAACGTTCTTCTCGTAACCTTTTTGCAAGTTCTTTATCGTTTGGCAGCATCAAGTGGTAGAAATTGTTTTTTTCAATTTCTTCAATTGATGTTTCAAAGACTTTTTCGATGGATTTATTTAAAAACCGGATTTTTGAATCGAGAGATACGGTATAGATAATATCCGTTTCTTTCTCAGCAATCAACTTGTAGTAATCAAGGGTAATTGTCATAACGGAAGCATAAGTTTTAAAGATACAAAAATTAAATTACAATTAGATTGATTACTCCACTTCTTCGTATGCTTTGTCGATTAACAGGGTTGCTTTGTGCGATGCTTCAACAGCTAATTTATCGCAGCGTTCGTTTTCAGGAATATTGGCGTGGCCTTTTACCCAATGAAATTTAACCTGATGTTTTCGGTACGCCTTTAAAAAACGGATCCATAAGTCGGGATTTTTTTTCTTTTTAAATCGGGTTTTTTCCCATTCAAAAACCCATCCCTTCTCTACTGCATCGGCTACATATTTTGAGTCGGTAAAAATTTCCACCTGACTGTTTTCAAATTTAAGGGTTTCCAGTGCAACAATAACAGCCAGCAGTTCCATTCGGTTATTGGTTGTTTTACGGTATCCTTCGGAAAGTTCCTTTCTGTGTTGTCCCGATTTTAGCACAATTCCATAACCGCCGGGTCCGGGATTCCCTCGCGCTGCACCATCTGTATATATAATTATATTTGGCGTCACTTTTTTTGTTTAAAGATAATAATTCCTGTTAAGTATAAAAAAAATAGGATCGGGGATTAGCCGATCCTATTTGTTATTTTGTTGATATAAAATTACTTAATAATAGTCATTTCTTCAATTAAACGGGTTGCTCCCGCAAATTTATCAATAATAAACAAGGTGTAACGAACATCAACGCTGATGGTACGTTGTAATTCCGGTTCGAAAACGATATCGCCGCTCATAGCTTCCCAATTGCCATCGAAAGCAGTTCCGATTAATTCACCTTTTCCATTAATTACCGGACTTCCGGAGTTTCCACCTGTAATATCATTGGTAGAAATAAAGGCAACAGGCATTTCGCCGTTTGCCATGGCATACTGGCCAAAATCTTTATCCTTATAAAGTTCTTTTAATTTTTCAGGAACTACAAACTCCCAATTATCAGGATCTTCTTTTTCCATTACTCCTTTAAGTGTGGTAACATATTCATAATGTACCGCATCCATCGGGTAGTAATCAAGAATTTCGCCATAGGTTAATCGCATGGTAAAATTGGCATCCGGATACAATGCTTTACCTTCATTTTTCTCCATTATTCCACCAACATATAATCTGTGGCCTTTATTAAATCCTTCGTAAAGCGGATCAAGTTTTTCACCAATTTCGCGGTATTTTTTGGTTATTGATGTTGCAGCATTATATGCAGGATCTTTTAATAGCTTTTTCGAAGATGGTTTTTCTAAGAAAGCCCAAAGTTTGGTTGAATCTGTAAAAACAGATTTGCTGTACATATCATCAATAAACTTAACATAATCGTTCTTGTACTTTGTCTCAATGGTATTAAAAATCTCTGGTTGATATTTTTTATCTACATTCTGTGCAAAGATTTTGAACATTGCTTTAGCAACCTTTTGATCGGTAGGGGCATTGTAGTTTTTGTAGAATGATCGTGCTCCTTCTTTTATTTTCTCAACGGTTTTTGCAAGTTCTTCTGTGTCCTTAGAGTCTAAGGCATCTCTGTATCTTTCCATTCTCGAAGCAAATGATACTAACTCGGTACCACGCAATAAAGTTTCGGATATGTACTGATTTACATGCGAATATTCTTTTCTGCCATCAACAGCATTCTGTATTAGACTTAGGGCTTCGCCATATTTTTCTTTACGGCTGTTGTCTTCATTAAGCCATTGGTTAAAAGCTTTTTCTTCTTCTATCTTCTTATCGTAGATTTTTAGTCGTTTTAAAGCTTTGTTCATACCAATTGAATTTTTCCAATAGTTCGATGAACCTGCATATTTCGATGAATACTTGATTCTTACTGCATCATCAGCAAGCATATCTTCTAACAAAATATCCTGACGAATACCTCTAATATATATTCTGTTTGCATTTGATATTTTAATTAATTCATCCACTTCCCACGATGTCATGTATCGCTGTGTTCTTCCAGGATAGCCCATAATCATGGCAAAATCATTTTTTTCTACTCCTTTTAATGATATTGGCAAATGATGTTTTGGTTTGTAAGGAACGTTATCTGGCGAGTAATCTGCTGGTTCATTATCTTTATTTGCATATACTCTGAATAGGGAGAAATCGCCTGTGTGGCGTGGCCACATCCAGTTGTCGGTATCGGCACCAAATTTACCAATTGATGATGGCGGAGCTCCAACCATACGAACATCGGTAAATGTTTCGTAAACCATCAGGTAGTATTTATTGCCACCGTAAAAGCTTTGCACACGTGCCATATAGTGAGTGCCTTCTGTTGCATTAGCTGCAATTCTTTGGCCAGCCTGGTAAGCTGAATCCTGTCTTACTTCTTCTTTTTCTATTGCGCTAATTACTGCGTTTACCTGATCGGTAACATCTTCGATACGAACCAAAAAGGTAACTCTTAATCCGGGCGTAGGAACTTCTTCTTCCATGCTCATAGCCCAAAAGCCATCTTTCAAGTAGTCTTTTTCTGGTGTACTGTGTTGTTGGATTGCTCCATAGCCACAGTGGTGGTTTGTTAATACCAGTCCTTGTTCAGAAATGATTTCTCCGGTACAACCCCCGCCAAAAATTACGATAGCATCTTTTAAACTGGTGTTGTTAATGCTGTAAATGTCTTCAGCAGTAAGTTCAAGGCCCATTTCTTGCATTTTCTCGATGTTAAATTGCTTTAACAAAGGTAAAAGCCACATACCTTCGTCAGCTCTAAGCGATGAGCTGAAAAAGAATACAGCACTAAAAAGAATTAAAAATAGTTTTTTCATATTCATTGATTTTTGGTTATAAATTCCCTGCATTGTAGATTTGAATTAGATTCCATTTGTGTTCGGAAGTTTAATTCAAAGTTAATAATATTCTAAATTTTAATATACCTTTGTTGCAAGAAATTGTTCATCATTAGGAAGCTGTATTATGGAAAAGCGGGATATATTGTTAATGTCGGTTCAGGAGATAAAAGATTTTTTGACAGAAAAAGGAGAAAAAGCTTTTCGTGCAAAACAAATTTACGAATGGTTATGGAAAAATCCGGTAACTGGTTTTGAGCAAATGACCAATCTTTCGAAGGAGTTGCGAAATCTTTTAGAAGAAAACTTTGTGATTCGTGCTTTGGAGATTGAAGATTTACAAATTAGTAAGGACAAAACCATAAAAGCTGTTTTTCGTTTATTCGACAAATCCTTAGTGGAAGGTGTTCTAATACCTACGGATGATCGGGCAACAGCCTGCATTTCATCGCAAGTTGGTTGTAATTTGGGATGCGAGTTTTGTGCTACCGGAAAAATGGGGTTAAGAAGAAATTTAAGTGTTGGTGAGATTTTTCATCAGGTGGTTGAAATTATGAAGCTTGCCAAGGATAAGTACAACCTGACCTTAACGAATATTGTATTAATGGGTATGGGCGAACCATTACTTAATTACGATCAGGTATTAAAAGCAATGGAGATGATTTCTTCGGAAAATGGATTAGGAATGTCGCCACAGCGTATAACACTTTCTACAGTTGGTTTGCCACGAATGATTAAAAAACTGGCCGATGATCAGGTGAAATTTAACCTGGCGATTTCTTTGCATTCGGCAAATAATAAAAAACGAAGTGAGTTTATGCCTGTTAATAGAAGAAACTCACTGGATGATCTAAAAGATGCCATTATTTATTTTAACGAAAAAACTGGACAGCGCATTACGTTTGAATATTTACTAATGGATGGCATTAACGATTCGCTAAATGATGCCAAAGAGTTGGCGGAGTATTGTAAAAGTTTCCCGGTTAAAATTAATATTATCGAATATAATTCTACCAGCGATAAAAGATTTAAGCGTTCTTCCAACGACAATTTTGACGAGTTTGTTCGATTTCTGAAAAGCCGCAATATGGTTGTGAATGTTCGCAGGAGCCGTGGAATGGATATCGATGCTGCATGTGGACAATTGGCAGGGCGAAAAATCTAATTGTACTTTTCATTTAATTCTTGGTTTATGAGTTTATAAATCAAGAGTTAATTGTTCGTCCAACAGCCTAAAACTCATTCTGTGAAAAATAGTAGTGCCGTACTGTTTTATGGCAGCACGATGTTCTTTTGTTGGATATCCTTTATTTTTAATCCAGTTATACTGCGGATGTTTTTGATGCAACTCATTCATAATATCATCGCGATAGGTTTTGGCAAGTATGGATGCTGCTGCGATTGAAAAATATTTTGAGTCACCCTTTACAATTGTTTTATGGGGTATATTTTTGTAGCTAATAAATTTATTACCATCGATAATAATATGATCAGGTTTAATTTTAAGATGATCTAAGGCCTGGTGCATAGACATGATCGAAGCCTTTAGTATATTGATTTCATCAATTTTTTTGTTATCTAAAATTCCTACTGCAAAAGCCAGTGCCGATGATTCAATTTCTGTACGCAGTTCGTATCTCTTTTTTTCGGTGAGTTGCTTAGAGTCGTTTAAAATGGGGTGAAAAAAATCATTGGGCAAAATTACTGCCGCAGCAACAACAGGTCCCGCTAAACATCCGCGCCCGGCCTCGTCGCAACCTGCTTCAACAACAGCTGCTTTATAATAACTTAATAATCTAATCTCTTTATTCATTGATTACTTTTTCGATACTTTCCCAAAAGCTGTTTGCTGTTTTATCCCAGCTAAAATCTTTTGCACGTTGTTTCCCTTTTTCAATTAATTCTGATCTTAACTCTTTGTTGTCATAAATTTTAATCATAGCATCCGAAATAGACGGAACCGAGAATGGATCAACCAGCAGTGCTGCATCTTTTGCTACTTCGGGCATTGATGTTCGATTTGATGTAATAACTGCTGTTTCGCAATTCATAGCTTCTATAATTGGTATTCCGAAACCTTCAAAATACGGAACAAATGCAAGCGCCAGCGAAGCCCCGTAAAGATTTTTCAATTTTTCAGGGCTCATTCGTCCAACAAACAGAACATCTTCTTTACTTTTTAATTTCTTGTAAGCTTGCTCCAGATCTTTGGTTTTGAACATTTTTTCGCCTGCTATAATCAGTTTAACATCACTTTTTGTTTGTGATTTAAACCGATCAAAAGCCAATAAAAGATTTTTTATATTTTTTCGCGGACTTAATGCCCCCACAAACAAAAAGTAATCACAACCAGCACTGATTTTATTTTTCGTTTCTTCTTTAGCGGTTTGGTTTATGGGCTCGTAAATGCTATTAGCACCATTATAAACCACATCTACTTTATTGTTTGGAACACGAAATGTTTTTTTAATATCATTTTTCGAATATTCCGATACGGTAGCTATTCTGTTTGCTTTTTCGGCAAACTTCGGGAAAAAATAATGATAATAATTTTTGATGATAAAAGGAAAATCCTTTGGGTGGTGCATAAAATTAATATCGTGAATTACAGCCAAGGATTTTACCTTCGAACGTAAAGATAAATAACCATCGGGTGATATAAATAAATCGGCATTGATTTCATTTAAAATCTTTGGAATGGTTTTTTCAAACCAGTAATAAAACAGAAAGGGATGCCTTGCTTTTGGGCCTGCAACTATCGGATGAACATTTTCCGAAAAAATAAATTCCTTGCTAAAAGGCCTGTCGAAAATAAAATAGAATTCATGTTCGGGATGGCTATTTGTTATTCGTTTTAGGGTTTCAAAGGTAAACCAACCAATTCCTTCCAATTTATTTGGTATTAAAAGCCGGGTATTTACAGCAATGTTCAATAGAAAAAGTTTTAAAGGATTAATATATCTTTGTAACAAAGATGGTAAAAATTGAAGAATATCGTTAAATACATACTACAAAAAATTCTGGGCTTAACTAATTACCTTTATTTATTCGCCCGGTTTATGATTATTAAACTACCTTTTGATCGAAAAGAAAAGGATTTCCTTAAATTTCTGGACTTAGTTAAAAACGAAGGCAGCGTGCTGGATATTGGTGCCAATATTGGTGTAATGACCTATCATTTTTCTAAAAAACTAAATAATACACGCATTTATGCTTTTGAACCGATCCCTTTAAATTATGAAGTTTTAAAAAGAGTTGTAAAAAAATTCAAGCTAAACAATGTGATTACTTATCCTTTGGCTTTGGGAGACTCTGTAGGGCAAATAAAAATGCTAATGCCTGAAAAAGGAAATGTGTATTTGCATGGTTTAAGTCATGTTATTGATGAAAATCAGAAAGCAAGGGGTTTAGAATTTAATGTTAGCATGCAAAAGTTGGATGCAATTGAAGAATTAAAAGAAGAAAAGATTCATGCAATTAAGATAGATGTAGAAAATTTTGAATTTAAAGTAATAAAAGGGGCTGAACAATTAATTCGAAAAAACCGGCCTTTTATTTATACGGAACTGTGGGAAAGCGAAAACAGAACCCAGTGTTTAAAATTTTTATCGGAACTAAACTATAAGGTATTTATCAATCATAAAAACAAATTTGTTGAGTTTCACAATCAGGATGGTTATCAGAACTTTTTCTTTATCCCTTATGAACATTGTGAAAGATTAAAACTTTAGTACATTTACAACACTAACTGGAACATTTTGAGACGCAAATTTTTAACGAATCTCTCATTACTGATACTTCTTAACTTACTCATTAAACCTTTTTGGATTTTTGGGATTGATAGAACTGTGCAAAACCTGGTTGGTGCCGAAGAGTACGGTTTGTATTTTTCATTGTTTAATTTTTCGTTAATATTAAATATTCTGCTCGATTTAGGAATTACCAATTATAATAACAGAAACATTGCACAGCACCATCAGATGTTAAGCAAATCATTATCGAACATTATTGGGTTACGTTTTATTCTTGCTGTTATTTATGCCACAGTAACCTTAGGTGTCGCATTTGTTGTTGGCTATGAGATGAGACAATTTAAGATCTTAGGTTTTTTAATTGTTAATCAGTTTATTGCATCCTTTATTCTTTACCTGCGCTCTAATTTAAGCGGATTGCAATATTTTAAAACAGATAGTATTATTTCTGTTCTCGATCGCTTTATAATGATTTTTATTTGCAGCTTTTTACTTTGGAGTAATTATTTTCAGGCAATTTTTAAAATTGAGTGGTTTGTTTATGCCCAAACGGTTGCATATTCTATAGCGGGAATAATTGCATCATTTATCGTTTATCGAAAAACGGAATTTTTAAGGATAAATTTCGATCGGGCTTATTTTATTGCTGTACTTAAAAAGAGTTATCCTTTTGCAATTTTAGCTTTGTTAATGATGTTTTATTACCGAATCGATTCGGTGATGTTAGAGCGAATGCTGCCCAATGGTAAAGAGCAGGCAGGGATTTATGCACAGGGTTTTCGAATTCTTGATGCGGTTGCCATGTTTGCTTTTCTGTTTGCTGGATTATTACTTCCGATGTTTTCAAAAATGATTCGGCAAAATGAACCTATTGGTAAATTAACGCAGTTTTCATTTTTACTGCTTATTGTGCCAAGCATTGGTATTTCGTTCGCCGGATTTTTTTATAGAGTGGAGTTAATGGATCTTTTATATCATCAGCATGTTCAGGCTTCATCGGATATATTTGGCATTTTAATGCTTTGTTTTATTGGTATTTCAACCAGTTATATTTTTGGCACACTTTTAACTGCGAATGGAAACATGCGCATAATGAATCTGATTGCGCTTGCAAGTGTTGTGATAAATGTTGTTTTAAATCTGTTACTAATTCCAAAATACCAGGCTTTAGGATCAGCGGTAGCCAGTTTACTTACTCAAAGTATTGCTGCTTTGACTCAAATGCTGGTTGTGCAAAAGGTTTTTAAACTAAAACTTAATACACGAGTAATTTTACTATTGAGTGTTTATACAATTGTGGTGTACTTATTATCGTATTTCTCGGTTGAACTGAATTTGGGTTGGATCTTTAAATTCTTGGCTGTGTTAATTCTATCTTTTATGCTGGCTTTTCTTTTCAGGTTAATTCACCTAAAGCTTATTTTCCGATTATTGGTCAATGGCGATGAAAAATAACCGAATAAAAAAGGGGCAAAAAATGCCCCTGCTGAATTATTTAAATTTCTTGATAATCGTTTTAACTTCTTCAATTTTTTGCTTTAGAATGTCTTCATTATCTGCTTCCGCTAAAAACCGTAAGTAAGGCTCTGTGTTCGATGGCCGCACATTAAACCACCAGTTCTTAAATTCTAAACGATATCCATCGAAATCCATTATTTCCATGGGTTCTTCTTCTGCCACAAAATAATCTTTAAGCGCTTCCATGGCTTCCAGCTTTTGCTCTATCTTAAAATTAATTTCGCCGGAATTTGCATATTTGCTGATGCCAGAAATTAATTCAGACATAGATTTTCCTTCGTCTTTAAATTTTGATAACAGGTTTAGAACAATTAATGCGGCCATGATGCCCGAATCGGAATAGAAAAAATCGCGGAAGTAATAGTGGCCTGCCAGTTCGCCCCCGTAAATACCTTTTATGTCGCGTAATTTTGGCGATGCATAAGCTCTGCCAACTCGCCAGGTGTGCATTTTGCCACCCAAATTTTCAACATACTCTTTAACTGCTTTTGATGTACGAATATCTTCAAGAACTGCTCCCTTTTCTTTTTCAAGAAAATAATGCCCCATTAAACCGATAATCAAATCGGGAGATATAAACTTTCCTTTCTCGTCAACAAACATAACGCGGTCGGCATCACCATCGAAAATCACACCAATATCGCATGCGTTTTCAAGAACAGCTTTTTTAAGATCTTCTACATTTTCTTCAATTAATGGATTAGGTTCGTGGTTTGGAAACGTGCCATCCATATCATCGTAAAGGTAGATTGGTTTTTTGCCCAGGAATTTCTTAATTAAAAATCCGGCCATACCATTGGAACAGTCAACCGCAATTTTAAGATTCGAATAATCCTGTGTATATGTTTTTAAGAATTCAACGTACTCATCTTTCACCTTGTAATCAACAATTTTACCTTTTTTATCGGCAATAACGATTTCGCGTGTTTGAATCATTTCCAGTAGCTTGTTTAAACCGGTATCAAATCCAACAGGTAAGGCATTAAATTTCGATATTTTCATTCCGTTATATTCACGTGAATTATGCGATGCGGTAATTTGAACGGATGCAGCAAACCGATGCTTTGCTGTAATGTAATAAACCATCGGTGTGGTAGAAATTCCAATATTGTAAACATTGGCTCCACTATCAATAATGCCCTGGGCTAAATGCTCAAAAATTTCGTCGGATGATGTGCGAACATCTCTTCCAACTAACACATTATCTGCTTGTAATAATTCCGGAAGGAAAAAACCAATTTTATATGCATCTTCCTTGTTAAAATCTTCATTGTAAATACCACGAATATCGTATGCCTTAAATGCTTTCATAAATTTTTTAATTACAGTTTCAGAATAATATAGTGTAAAAGAAGTCAGTTCTTAAAACTGACTTCCCATTATTATTAGTAAATGCAAAAATGCAATTTTTTTTTATTTTGTTAAAGCTTTAACGGGTTCAATTCCTAAAGTGGTTCCTTCCTGTATTGCTTTTAAAACAGCCCCGCCACCTGTAAATATATAATACTTAGGACTATCGAGTGCGACAATATATAAGCCGGGTAATAATCTTTTTAGTTCCTGCATGGTATCGCCACCACCATAAAGTTTAACGGCTTCTACATTTTCGTCAATTAATTCGTCTAAAGCAATAGTGCCTTCGTTAAAATGCGGTGTAAAACCCATTACGGCATTTACAAAAATGGTTCGTGCTGTAGAGAAAATAGCATGGATCTTTTCTTCGTAAAACGATTCTTTGGCAACATCCAGCACATAATTTAATTTGGTTCCCGGTTTAAGTTCGTGGATATTATGAACACGATGCTTTCCTTCAAACCTTCCTTCTAAGGTATCCGATTCTACTATAAAAGGCAATTCTACAAGTTTACCAGGGTATTGTTCGCTAAACTTAACAAACTCTTTTGCATGTGCTAAATCATTCTCTGATATCCCTTTTATTTCGATTCCATATTTGGCGAACAAATAGGCATTGTAAATAACACCACCCAGAACTAAATAATCTGCTTTTTTAATTAAGGCATATAGTGAATCGATTTTGGTATCGAACTTAGACCCGGCAACAACTGCAATAAAAGGCGATTGTGGACTGTAAATTCTTTCTAAATTCTCAATTTCCTTTTGCATTAAGAATCCTGCATAGGATGGCAAGTATTTATTAACTCCAACCGTTGAAGCATGTGGTTGCCACGAGCCAAAAGCATCGTTAACAAATATATCGGCTAATCCGGCCAGTTGATTTGCAAAGCGTTCCATATCTGAACCTTTAGCTTCTTCGCCCTGAAACCACCTGGTATTTGGCAAATAAATTCCATCAATTTTACCTTCTTTTAATTCGCGAATTAAATGATTGATTGAAGTTTCAATTCCAATATATCCTTTATTTTCATGTGGATAGAAATCTGGAATTTTCATGTTGATATGAAGTTTATTCCTTAAATACTCAACAATGGGCTCAACCGATGTGTCTTTGCTAATTTTAATGTCTCCTGTCTTTTTATCTTTCGGACGGCCAACATGCGACATTAAGATAATTTTACCACCTTTGGCATTTATATGGTATAATGTTCCAATGGTCGCATCAATCCGGTAAGGATCGTGAATAATTCCTTTTTTTACCACATTGTGGTCTACGCGAACCAGTACCACTTTACCGTTTAAATCGGCATCCTGTATAGATGGAATGTTATATTTATCAAGCATTTTTACCTCCTGTTTTAA
>CAYVEW010000044.1:0-25606 GCA_964450375.1 uncultured Bacteroidales bacterium | reverse complement strand
AAGCAGCTGATATTTTAATTGAAGAAAATATTGCTCAAATCATTTTAACAGGAAATCCTGAAGAGATTAAAAAGGAAGCTGCCCGTTTAAATCTAAAAAATATTGATAAAGCAACTATCGTTGATCCTAAAAATCACGATAAAAAAGATCAGTATATTGATTTAATGGTTGAGATCAGAAAAAACAAAGGACTAAAAAGAGAAGATGCAGCAAAGCTGATCGAAAATCCTTTATATCTCGCTACTTTAATGATTAAGAATGGTGATGCCGATGGCGAAGTTGCAGGAGCAGAAAATGCTACAGGCGATGTTTTACGTCCTGCCTTTCAGTACGTAAAAACAAAACCTGGTATTAGTGTTGTTTCCGGAGCTTTTTTAATGATCTTAAAGGATAAGCAATTTGGTGAAGATGGCTTAATGGTTTTTGCCGATTGTGCTGTTCATCCAAATCCTACCGATAAAGAGTTAGCCGAAATTGCAGTAGCTACAGGTGCTACCACAAGAGCAATAGCCGGAATTGAGCCACGCATTGCCATGTTGAGTTTTTCAACAAAAGGAAGTGCACAACACGAAATGGTTGATAAAGTTGTAAATGCAACCAAAATAGCAAAAGAAATGGATCCATCATTAAAAATTGATGGTGAATTACAAGCAGATGCTGCCATTGTAGAAGCAATAGGACAGAAGAAAGCGCCGGGTAGTGAAATAGCTGGTAAAGCAAATGTCCTTGTATTCCCAACCTTAGAAACCGGTAATATTGCATATAAATTAGTTCAGCGTTTGGCAGGAGCCGAAGCTGTTGGACCTGTTTTACAAGGAATGGCAGCTCCAATTAATGATTTGTCAAGAGGATGTTCTGTTAGTGATATCGTAAATTTAGTAGCTATTACAGCAAATCAGGCTGCAGGAAATTAATATCAAAAAATATATACAACAATAAAGGCAAAATAAACCAGATGAAAATTTTAGTACTAAACTGTGGTAGCTCATCCATTAAGTATCAATTCTTAAATATGACAAATTCTGAGAGTGCCGATTTATTGGCAAAAGGATTGGTTGAAAGAATTGGAATTGCCAATGGTGAATTATCGCATAAAACAAGCGACGATAAAAAACATAATGTAACAGCTGACATTCCTGATCATACAAAAGGAATTGACCTGATACTTGATGCTTTGTTATCTCCTGAACATGGTGTTATTAAAAGCGTTGACGAGATTACTGCTGTTGGGCACCGCGTTGCACACGGAGGACAATATTTTAAGCAAAGCGAATTGGTAACAGAAGAAGTTAAAAGCCGAATCGAAGAATGCATCGAGTTAGCACCATTGCATAATCCTGCCAATTTAAAGGGAATTTTAGCTATGGAAAAATTAATGCCTAAAGTTCCTCAGGTGGTTGTTTTTGATACATCATTTCATCAAACAATGGAGCCTAAAGCATTCTTATATGGATTACCATATGAATATTACGAGAAATATAAAGTGCGACGATATGGTTTTCACGGAACCAGTCATAAATACGTTGCCAAAAAAGCATGTAGTTTAGTTGGCTGGAATTGGGAAGAAAAGAAGGTTATATCTTGCCATTTAGGTAATGGAGCTTCTGTTGCTGCAATAAAAAACGGTAAATCTGTTGATACTTCCATGGGATTTACTCCTGTTGAAGGTTTAATGATGGGAACACGAGCTGGTAACCTTGATCTGGGAGCTTTATTATTTATAGCAGAAAAGGAAGATCTTACCATTCAGGATACCAATAATATGATTAACAAACGAAGTGGTTTGTTAGGAGTTTCTGGCTTGTCTTCTGATATGAGAGATATCGAGAAAGCAAAAGACGAAGGAAACAAACGCGCCCAGTATGCATTCGATATGTTTGTATATCGTGTTAAACAATATATCGGATCGTACTCAGCTGCATTGGGTGGCGTCGATTTGGTATTATTTACCGGCGGAATTGGAGAGAATGGCTGTGAAATGAGAGAGAATGTTTGCCGCGATATGGAATACCTGGGAATCGATTTCGATGCTGAGCTGAATAAAGGAAAACGTGGCGTTGATCTGGAACTAACAAAACCCGGGTCGAAAACCAAAGTAGTTGTTGTAACCACGAACGAAGAACTGGTGATTGCACAAGATACAAAACGTATAGTGAGTGAGCTTTAATTAGCTCACTTTTTTTTTATGACTTAATTCTATATTTTTGCAGCGAAAATCAAAAAAAAATAATTCTTAATTAAAAACTACAATAATGACTTTGAAATCGTTAAACGACATAGTTGAATTAGCGAAAGGTAAAGAAACCAGACGTTTAGTAGTGGCAGCGGCAGGGGACAAACCAGTCCTTGAAGCAATTAAAAATGCTACTCAGGAAGGTATTATCATACCTGTTCTTGTTGGTGATAAATCAGAAATTGAAAGAATAAGTAATGAAATAGATTTCGATCTTTCAAACATTGATATTTACGAAGAAGCTAATCCTGCACAAGCTTCTATTAAAGCGGTATCTTTAATTCGCGAAGGCAAAGCCGAAATTTTAATGAAAGGTTTGGTAAGCACAGCACCATTACTGAAAGCCGTATTGGATAAAGAAACCGGATTGCGTAAAGCAGCTACCTTAAGTCACTTTGCATTGATTGAGTCGCCATATTATCATAAATTAATTGGCGTAACCGATGCTGCAATGAATATAGCGCCTGAGTTTAACGAAAAAGTAAACATTATCAATAATTCTGTAGAAGTATTTCATCGTTTAGGAAATAAAAACCCAAAAGTAGCAATTATTGGGCCATTGGAAGTGGTAAACCCTAAAATTGAATCCACTACGCATGCAGCTATGTTAACGGTTATGAACCAGCGTGGGCAAATTAAAGGTTGTACCATCGAAGGGCCATTTGCAATTGATAATGCCGTTTCGAAAGAAGCTGCTGAGCATAAAGGAATTGGTGGTGAAGTAGCGGGCGATGCAGATATTTTGGTTGCTCCCGAATTAAATAGCGGAAATATCCTGTATAAAACACTTATGTTTATGGGAGGATGTACTTCTGCTGCAGTTATCATGGGAGCAAGGGTTCCTGTTGTATTAACTTCCAGAGCCGATACCGATAAAAGTAAAATGATGTCGATAGCACTTGCTGCTGCCATGTAAAAGATAATTAATAAACAGATAGATTATAACATTATGGATGAACAAAGAATTTTAGCGATTAATCCTGGTTCTACATCGACAAAGATTGCGGTGTTTCAGGGATCAAAATCAATCTTCTTAAAAAATATTAAACACTCTGCTGAAGATTTACAAGATTTTAAAAGCATTATCGATCAGTTTAGCTTTCGAAAAGATATTATTTTAAAAGAATTAAAAGATGCAGAAATAAGAATTGACCTGATTACTGCAATAGTTGGCCGTGGTGGCTTGGTAAAACCTATCGAATCTGGTGTTTACGAAGTAAACGAAGCAATGATTAAAGACTTGCACGAAAGTAAATTAGGTGAACACGCAAGTAACTTAGGAGGATTAATTGCAAACGAAATAGCACAAGATTTAGGAACTGCAAGAGCATTTATTGCAGACCCTGTTGTGGTTGACGAAATGGAAGATGTTGCTCGTTTTACAGGACATCCAAAATTTGTTCGACATTCAATTTTCCATGCTTTAAATCAAAAAGCTACTGCCAGAAAATATGCCAAATCTGTGGATAAGCCATACGAAGAGTTAAACCTTATTGTAGCTCACTTAGGAGGTGGTATTTCTGTTGGTGCACACAAAAAAGGCCGTGTAATTGATGTAAATAATGCATTAGATGGCGATGGACCTTTCTCTCCGGAAAGAACAGGAACTTTACCTTGTGGCCAGGTTGCAAAGCTTTGCTTTAGCGGTGAGTATACGCACGATCAGGTAAAGAAAATGATTAAAGGAGAAGGCGGATTTGTTGCTTACCTTGGAACAAATGACGCTTACGAAGTGGAAATGAAAGTGAAAGATGGTGACGAAGAAGCTAAAAAGGTTCATGATGCAATTGCATATCAACTGGGTAAAGAAGTAGGTTCACTAGCTACAGTTTTAAAAGGCGAAGTAGATGCCATTTTATTTACCGGCGGTATGGCTTACGATAAAGGATTGATTAACTACATTAAAGAAATGGTAAGCTTTATTGCTCCTGTAGTAGTTTATCCTGGTGAAGACGAAATGGAAGCATTGGCAATGAACGGATTTATGGTAATGAAAGGTGAAGTAGAACCAAAGATCTATAAATAATATTTTACAATTATTTGCATAGAACCCTGTCGGATTCCCGACAGGGTTTTTTTGCTTAAAAAAAACATACACTTTTTTTTATTATGTAAGTTTCAGGTAATCAAAAACTAAATAATTATATCAAAAATACTTCTTGATTTTTAATTATACAAAGTGTATATTTGTGTATGCAAAAATCAATTTCAAATAAAGAACTAGCTGCACTGCGTGTAATTCGCAATTTTCTGATGAAAAACGGAAAAATGCCCAGTGTACGTGAGTTAATGAAAGAAATGGATTACAGGTCGCCGCGTTCTGCCGCAGTGATCTTACAAAATTTAATCGATAAAAACATCCTGGGGAAAAAAGGAGATGGAACAATAAGGTTAATAGAATACGAATTGAGCCAGAGCGAAGTGAATAGCGAACAAACTGTAAAAATCCCGCTACTTGGTACAATCGCCTGTGGTTTACCTGTTTTGGCCGAAGAAAATATCGAAGCCATGATTTCTGTTTCAACAAAACTGGTTAAACCTAACGATAAATATTTTTTATTAAAAGCCAGGGGCGATTCCATGAATGAAAAAGGAATAAACGACGGCGATTTGCTTTTAGTAAAACAACAAAATACAGCCGAAACAGGCGATATGGTAGTTGCTTTAATTGACGATGAAGCAACAGTTAAAGAACTAAAAATTAATGATGATAATGTGATTTTATTACCACGTTCATCAAATAAAACACATATGCCCATTATTCTCTCTAGAAATTTTAGGGTACAAGGCATTGTGGTTTCTACTATACCAATGGATCAATAACCGATCTGTTTTTTACCAATAGAGATAGTATTTATAAAACGAAGTTCAGAATCATTCTAATAATACAGAGGTAATTTTTTGTTAGGTAGTATTTATACATCCTATGAATTGTAAAATTTTTATTTAATTAATGCATAAGTCTGTAGTTCATATCGATTTGGATACCTTTTTTGTATCGTGCGAGCGTTTGCTTGATTCCAGCTTGCAGGGAAAACCTGTTTTGGTTGGAGGAACCAGCGGACGTGGAGTTGTTGCTGCCTGTAGCTACGAAGCACGCAGGTATGGAGTTCATTCGGCAATGCCTATGCGAATGGCACAAATGCTTTGTCCCGAAGCTATTGTGATTCGTGGCAATAGCGCTATTTACAGCAAATTCTCCGATATGGTTACCGACATTGTTAAAGAACAATCGCCAGTATACGAAAAATCATCGATTGATGAATTTTATATTGATGTAACCGGAATGGACAAATTTTTTGGAACTTATAAATGGGCACAAGAATTACGTCATAAAATTATTAATGAAACAGGATTACCTATATCTTTTGGCCTTTCTACAAGTAAAACTGTTTCGAAAGTAGCCACAAACGAAGCTAAACCCAATAATCACAGAAATGTACCATTTGGTATCGAGAAACCATTTCTGGCTCCATTGGCTGTTAAAAAAATTCCCATGGTGGGCGACCAAACCTACAAAACATTACTAAACATGGGAGTTAAATATGTGAAAACCTTACAAGAAATGCCTGTGGAGCTGATGGATAAAGTGTTTGGTAAAAACGGGATCGTTTTGTGGAAAAAGGCACAGGGTATTGACAATAGCCCTGTTGAGCCTTATCACGAAAGAAAGTCTATTTCGTCATCCTTAACATTGGAAAAAGATACCATTGATATTCGACAACTAAAAAATATATTGACATCAATGGCCGAGAAATTAACTTATTACCTGCGTAAAGGAAATAAATTAACATCCTGTGTTACGGTTACTGTTCGTTATTCTGATTTCGACACACGTACCCGACAAAAGCGGATTCCTTATACTGCACTGGATCATACCTTAATTAAAACAAGCATCGAATTATTCGATCAGCTATACGAACGAAGGGTTTTGGTTCGTTTAGTCGGAGTGCGATTTAGTCACTTGTTATCAGGAACTTATCAAATGGATTTGTTCGAAGATACAGCCGAAATGGTAAACCTTTACCAGGCAATGGATCGCATACGAAACCGGTATGGGCAAAATGCAATTCGACGTGTAAATACCATGGGAGTGAGGGGTGTTGGGCAAATGTCAAACCCGTTTAATGGAGAACCACCTGTAATTCCGGCGCACAGACGGATTTAGTTTAGTTAGTTATTAGGTGTGGGGATCAAATGATAAAACAAAAAAGAGAAAATTATTATAGTTTGTAGTTCAAAACCAGAAACATACAATTTAAAACCTGCTTACAAGCAAATATGCAATCTGAAACCTGAACCGATCCCGAAAGCTTTCGGGAGAGCTCAACGACTGAAAGGAGTTAAACCTGAAATGCTACTAAACTGTCACACATATTACAGTTATAAATTCGGAACACTTTCCATTGAACAGTTAATTCAGGAAGCTGTAGATAAAGGGTATGATTCTATTGTTCTTACAGATATTAACAACACATCGGCAGCGATAGATTTTATCCGGCAATGCGAAAAAAAGCGTATAAAGCCTGTTTTAGGTATCGATTTTAGAAACGGGGTGCAACAACAATACATCGGTATAGCACAAAATAATAAAGGTTTTCAGCAGTTAAATGAGCATCTGACAGAACACTTGCATTCTGGTGATCAGTTTCCTGAAAAAGCTCCTGAGTTTACAGATGCTTTTATCGTATATCCTTTTGAGAAAATTGAACATCAGCCATTAAATACGAATGAGTTTGTTGGAATAAAACCACATCAATTAAGCCGGCTGGCTTTTTCTAAATGGAAAAATCAACTTGATAAATTACTTGTTATACAGTCTGTTACATTTCGCCACAAGCGCGATTTTAATATTCATCGTTTACTTAGAGCAATTGATAAGAACATTCTGTTAAGCCGCTTAGCTAAATCAGAGGAAGCAAATCCAAATGAAATCATGTTTCAAAGCGATCATATTCAGGAGCTTTTTCAGGAGCACCATCAAATTATAGAAAATACTAAAAAATTGACAGAGAATTGTTCTATTCATTTTGAGTTTAAGACATCGAAAAACAAACAGACTTTTACAGGATCGCCCGAAGAAGATTATAAGCTTTTAGTTAGTGAAACTTATAAGGGCTTAAAATACAGGTATAAAGAACCGTCAGATGAAGTTTTTGATCGAATAGAAAAAGAGTTAAAAGTGATAAAACAACTCAACTTCTGTACCTATTTTTTAATCAATTACGATTTGGTTAAACATGCAAGAAACAAGGGATGTTATTATGTTGGCCGCGGGAGCGGGGCTAATAGCATTGTGGCTTATTTGTTGCGTATTACAGATGTAGATCCGATTGAACTGGACTTATATTTTGAGCGATTTATTAATCCATCGCGAAACAATCCCCCTGATTTCGATATTGATTTTGCTTCGCGCGATCGAAATAACATTACAAAATATCTTTTCGACAAATACGGCTGGGATCATACCGCATTGGTGGGAACCTATATTACATTTCAGTTTCGTTCGATGATTCGCGAAATAGGAAAAGTTTTTGGATTGCCATCGCACGAAATAGAAAAACTGCAGAAGGCGAAATCATTAAGCGATTTGGATGAGATGGGGCAGCTGGTTTTAAAATACAGTAAGTTGATTCATGGTTTCCCCAGTCATTTAAGTGTTCACTCAAGCGGAATCATTATATCAGAAAAACCTGTTAGTGCATATACAGCTACCATAATGCCCCCCAAAGGATTTCCGACCATACATTTTAGCATGCTCGAAGCTGAAGATATTGGTTTTGCGAAATTCGATATTCTGGGGCAACGTGGTTTAAGCAAAATTGAAGATGCCATTGCTATTATAGAAAGCAATACAGGTAATAAGGTTGATATTCATGATTTAGAGCGATTTAAAAAAGATGAAAAAGTTAAAAACCTGTTAAAAAAAGGAAAAACGGTTGGTTGTTTTTATGTGGAATCGCCTGCCATGCGTATGTTGCTTACAAAGCTCGAAGCCGATCATTATATTGCTTTGGTTGCTGCCAGTTCGATTATACGTCCGGGAGTTTCGAAAAGTGGAATGATGCGTGAGTATATCTTACGATACCGGCATCCGGAACGACGAGAAGCCGCAAGAACCGAAATGCCACAACTTTACGATTTACTTAAAGAAACGTATGGAGTAATGGTTTATCAGGAAGATGTAATAAAAGTAGCTCATTATTTTGCAGGATTAACCTTAGCTGAAGCCGATGTGCTACGACGTGGAATGTCGTGGAAATTTAAACAGCGCAATGAGTTTAGTAAGATTAAAGATAAATTCTTCTCGAACTGCAAAGAGCGGCAATATCCTTTAGCTATTGTTCAAAAAGTATGGACACAAATCGAAAGCTTTGCCAATTATGCCTTTTCAAAGGGGCATTCGGCATCGTATGCTGTTGAAAGCTACCAGGCTCTGTTTTTAAAAGCACATTATCCTTTGGAATATATTGTTGCAACAATTAACAATGGCGGCGGCTTTTACCGAAAAGAGCTATATGTGCACGAAGCACGGATGCATGGGGCGCAAATCGAAGCTCCTTGTGTTAATCATAGCGAAAATATTACTGTAATCGGTGGAAAAGTTATTTACCTTGGATTGAATTTAATCGAACATCTCGATACAGAAACCATACGAAAAATAATGGTTGAGCGCTTTACAAATGGCAAATACCACGATTTACGAGATTTTATGAAGCGTGTGCCTGTTTCGCTGGAACAACTTAGCATCTTACTTCGAATCAATGCATTTCGTTTTACCGGTAAAAACAAAAAAGAATTACTCTGGGATGCTCATTTTATCTTGAAAAAAGATAAAAAAACAAAACCTGCAAAAACATTATTTAACGAAAATCCAAAGGAATTCAGTCTTCCGGAGCTTTATTTTCATTCGCTGGAGACCGCTTATGATGAACTGGAGTTGTTGGGTTTTTCATCCAGTATTTCGCCCTTTAAGCTAATAGAGAAACTACCAGAAACGCAACTAGTAGCAAAAGATCTTGTTCATTTAATCAATCAACGGGTCGAAATTGTGGGTTACCTGGTGCATATAAAAGGCACAATGGCCAGCGGTAGCAAATACATGAGCTTTGCTGTTTTTATTGATTTTAAAGGCCATTGGATTGATACGGTGCACTTTCCTGATGTAATCAGAAAATACCCTTTTCGCGGGCCGGGTAGCTATTTAATTAAAGGCCGGGTAATTAGTGAATTTGGTTTTATTAGCATTGAAGTGTCTGAACTACAAAGGCTTGATAATGTTAATTTAGAAGAACCTTCAACCAGGTTAAAAAAACACATGACGTAATATTATGGTGTAGAGTTACTTACAGGTAGGATTTTTCCGTTAAAAAACTTGTATCCATTTATTGCAAAATCATAAATATACCGGGCCATTTCATGCGGATTTACAGATGCCTGAAATCCGGGGAACGCATTTCTTAGCATCTCGGTATTTACCGCGCCCAATGCCAAACAATTAAAACGTATTTCATCGTTTTTAAATTCTTCGGCCAAACATTCGGTTAAATTAGCTAATGCTGCTTTACTTGCACTATAAAACGATAAACCCGGAAATTTAGAACTTCCCTGAAAACCGCCCATACTTGAAATATTAACAACATGGCTTATTTTACTTTTCTTAAGTAGTGGGATTAATTCCTGAATTAAAACAGCATGACTTATAAAGTTAATATTTAATGATTTATGAATATCTGACAGGATGATGTCAGCAAAAGGTTTATTAATTAAATACCCTGCATTATTAATTAATACATCAACCGAAGTTAGGTGTTCAGTAACGTGCTTATGTAATTCTGTTTTAACGTATTCCGGATTTTCAAGATCAAAAACCAGGGTTTTCAACTGATGTTTTAAGTTCTGCTTTAAACATTCATTCTTAAGCTCTTTAAGATGTTTTTCGCTGCGAGCGATGGCCACAACTTTATTATTTTCATCATTGGCAAAACGCTTAGCTAATTCAAAACCAATTCCTTTACTGGCACCTGTAATTACAACATTCATAAAATAATCTATTTACAATTTTACAATAACAATTTATGTGTTTGATTTGTTATTTTTCCTCTATAGAACTTATATTTTTGTTAGAAAATTACAAAAATATAAGTCATAGTAGGGAACTCCTATAATGTTTTTTATGAGGTCTATGTATTGTTTTCATAAAAAACATTATTTACGTTTGTTAAAGATAACGAAACAAAGGTAAAAAATGAAAAAGCAATTATGGTTTTCTATTCTCACTATTCTATTTGTTATTTCTTGCATTACTTCAAATATATATGCTCAGGAAAAGTCTGGTAAACAAACAAAAGAAAAAAAGAAATCTAAAGAAATAAAAGAGCCCTATTTATTTGCCGGTGGCTCATTATGGTTAGGGTTTGGGTCTTATACTTTTGTGGATGTAAACTTGCTTTTTGGAACTCAGCTTACAGAACGGTTAAATGTTGGAGTTAGTGGAAAATATCAATATTATAACGATAAAAGGGCTATTGTAGGCGATTTTCAGACCAGCGTTTATGGTGGTAGCATTTTCTCTCAATTTGCTATTATTAAAGATTTTAGAAATTTTTTGCCTGTAAAAACACAGAGTGGGATAATAGCTCACGCCGAATACGAAATGTTGAATACCAAATACAATTACGTGTATTTTGATGATCAGGACTCGAACAGAAGCCGGTACTGGCTACAGAATTTTTTACTTGGAGGCGGTTATAATCAACAATTAGGGAAAAAAGCCAATTCTTATATAATCATCCTGTGGAATCTTACTCCGGCAGATGATAATCCATATACTTATCCGCAAATAAAAATAGGATTTACCTTTACCCTTTAGTCCAGGTGATTAGACATAATGGAAAGTAAGTTTTCCGGACGTATGGGTTTTGAAATATAATCGTTACAACCTGCTTTAATACTTGCATCTTCATCTTCTTCCATAGCATATGCCGTTTGTGCAACGATTGGGAGGCCAGGTTTTTGTTTTCTAATTTCAATGGTTGCTTCCAAACCATTTAAATCAGGCATTTTAATATCCATTAAAACCAAATCCACCTGATTATTCAGGCAAATATCAATGGTTTCCCTACCAGTTTTGGTCCATATAATTTTTGCTTTGGTAGGCTTAAGAACCGCTTTTAAGAATAAATAATTGATTTGTTCGTCTTCGGCAATTACAATGGTTTTATCTTCCCAGTTCTTAAACATAGTATGGTTTTGCAATGTGATTTTGAGTAAAAAGCGGATAAAAATATCCGCTGTAAAAGTATAAAAAAGTCTTCAATTATTGGTTTAAAACTTCAAACATTTTTTTCCCAATCTCAGCAGGCGATTCCACTACATGAATTCCACATTCGGTCATAATCTTCATTTTTGCTGCTGCCGTGTCGTCTTTCCCACCAATTATTGCACCTGCATGTCCCATTCTTCGTCCTTTAGGAGCAGTTTTTCCGGCGATAAAACCAACAACGGGTTTTGTTCCATGTTCTTTTATCCAGTAAGCTGCTTCTGCTTCCATGCTTCCGCCAATTTCGCCAATCATTACAATGCCTTTGGTTTCAGGATCTTCCATTAGCAGTTGAACCGCTTCTTTTGTGGTAGTGCCAATAATAGGGTCGCCACCAATTCCTATAGCAGTTGTTTGTCCTAATCCTACCTTGGTTAACTGATCAACCGCTTCGTAGGTTAGTGTTCCAGAGCGCGAAACAACACCAACACAACCTTTTTGAAAAATAAAACCGGGCATAATACCTACTTTCGCTTCGTCTGATGTGATAATACCCGGGCAATTTGGGCCAATCATCCGGCAATCTTTACCTTTTAAAAATTCCTTCACTTTTACCATATCCGATGTGGGAATTCCTTCTGTAATGGTAACGATAACTTTTATTCCTGCATCGGCTGCTTCCATAATTGCATCGGCTGAAAATGCCGGTGGAACAAAAATAACCGAAACATCAGCACCCGTATTTTTAACAGCATCTTCAACGGTGTTAAACACGGGCTTTTCTAAGTGAGTCTGGCCGCCTTTACCCGGCGTAACACCGCCTACTACATTCGTGCCATAATCAATCATTTGTTGTGCATGGAATGTACCTTCGCTTCCGGTAAATCCTTGCACTATCACTTTTGAGTTTTTATTTACTAATACGCTCATATCTTTTGTTTAATGTTTTAATAGATTTAAAATCCCAGTTTTTCGGATCGTGTTTCTAATTTGTTATTCCTGAATTCAATTAGTACGCCGAGACAATATATATCATTCGTTTTATCATTTTCTGGCACTTCTGATGATATTTCAACAATCAGGTTTTTTGTTAATGAGTTTTTAAAATAAAAATAATTTTCGTATTTAAACTGTGCATTATCATATAGAATGGTTTGATGTTCATCATCTTCAATGAGACGAATTCTGATATTACCCAGTTTTTTGTGGCCGTCAACCGAAATATAGTATTCTTCGCCATCGTATACTACGATATTAAATTCCGAAGACATTCCTGGTTTAAAAGCTGCACTTTTTGATTGTCGGCTATATAAAAAGCTACGATCGGCCCACCGGCAATTTGTTATATGATATTCTGTACAGTCTTGTCCGTAGCTGATGTAAGACAGTGTTATAAAAAAAAGTAGTGTTGTATATTTAACCAACGCTTGCATTCAATCGTTAAATGTTAGTTATTATATTGTTTCTTAATGTTTTAATCAGTGATTTAAATTCAACAAATGATTTTTCGGTAAAAACAATTTTTTCACCACCTTCAATTACCATATGTTTGTTTTTATCTCGTGTTAAAGTTGTTTGTTGTTTTTGCACTTCCAGTTTATCATAAACATCCAAAATCTTTTGAACATAAACAATAGCTGCTTTTGCATTTGGATCATGCTTAAATTCTTGTAAATTCAAATACAAATTCTCAAATGTATATTTCTGATCAGCAATTCGTTGAACGACTTCTGGATAATCCGCGTAGTTATCGATCATAGTTAATATGATATATAAACCTTCAATATAACTTCCGGTCGAAATAACTCCCAGGGTGTGATTCTTGTTATTGACTACCATATAGTCATAAAATGCATTGGAATGTCGCTCGGAATAAAAGATAACAGAATCAGTATTGCTTAAATTGTTCTTTATTTGCATTAAACTCTCATCCGAGAAAGGAATATTAATTCTTAAATCCTTGCTTAAAAATTGAACTACTTCGAAATAGTCGTATATGTAACTGGTTCTATTATACAGTGTCATATAGGTTAAATCGGCAAGATAAACTCCAAGATTCAGGGTTTTTGATTTTGTATCGATATATTGTTGGTAATTTGATGCCGGATTCGTTATACCTGCTTTGTAATTTAGCTCGTTTTCCTGTTCAATAAAAACAAACATTTCTTTTGCCGAAGGAAAATTATAGAATTCCGACTTAAGAAACGCATCATTGTTTAATAGAGTTGTATCAGAAACCTGGTTAAAACCGGTTGTATTTTCAGTCTTGTTATCTTTTAACTTACAGGCCTGAACACCTGTAATAATTATTAAAAGTGAACCTATTAGTATGGTGTAAAGTAAACGATATCTAAGAAACATAAAATTGATATTGTTGAATTCAAAAATAGAAATTATTATTTGTTTTTAATAATGGCCATCAAGGTTTTCTTAAGTTTAAATCGATTTAAGATGATATACAGCACATTGTAAAGCAAAGCAATATATAATAACAGGTTTAAACTCCATATAATTAATATGTTATAGTAAACGGTATTAAATTTTTTACCGAACAGTTTTTTTTCTGAAATAAAAAATTGTTCACGCCCCATTTTATTGGTAGCACTTTGATAAACAGGTTCAAATAACCTGATTAAATCATTGTTGTAGAGCCTTATGTTTTGCTGATTGTCGGTGTTAAGTACCAGATTTGCAACTGCCTTATTATGGTTTTTGCTCCTAAAATTAATGAACCCTGCAGTGCTTCCAAATTTTTCAACTAACTTATTTGTAATCGTATCTTTCTGATACAAAACAGCATCTAACTTTTTTGAATACTCTGCTTTTAACCGATTTAAATGTTTGTCTGTTTGAACAATAAAATGACTTATTGTTTCATTATCAGAATCAATAGATGTTTTATATTGGTAACCAAGATTTTTCAGTTGTTTGTATATAACTTTTTGGTTGTTTATTATTTCATTTTTATTTCCTTTACCAAGCAAGGATTTTGTTTCGTCATTAATGGAAATAAGTTTTGGAATTAAATGATTCAGCCGATAAGAAATGATGCTTTCCTTTTTGTTTATCTCAAAAAAATAATTCTGATAATTGTTGTATCTAAACTGACTTACAGCGATTGCTTCAAAAGCCCAACGCGATGGCATTAGACCAGAAATAGCTGGTGGGTAAATATTTGAACTCAGATGGGTGTTAAGCTTATCAAACTTGATTATGGATCCGCTTAAAAGTATTTGGGGGATAATTAAAAATGGTATTAAAATATAGATTGCGATACTCGATTTTAAACCGGAAGAAATAACTAGGCCCAATAAATTGGCAAAACATGCTACCGAATATAGTACAATCCAGTAATGAAAAGTAAGACCTTTGATTTCCAAAACATAGTTGCCAATTAATACATAACTGAGTGTTTGTATTGCCGATATAACAAATAAAAAGAACAGTTTCGAATGAATATAACTTCTATGGCTAAGGTTTAGAAATCGTTCGCGTTTAAGTATCTTTCGGTCGTTAAATATTTCATCGGCGCTTATGAGCATTCCTATAAATAGTGCAACAATAATACTCATAAGCATGTAAGCCGGAATATTGATATTTTCGATAAATAAATAAGCTTTGGGGTCGTTAGTTGAACCTGAATTATATTTCGAAAAATAAGCTAAAATGAATGCAAGTATTGGGGCTTCCAATAAACTAATAAGTAAATACTGTTTATTGGCTAGTTTCGATAAAATATTACGCCGACTGAAAATTAGAAACTGTTTAAAACGATTTGGAATTTGGAAATTAACAGATGGCAATTGTTTTTTTGATTTGTAAGGAGCAACTTTTTGTTGATTGGCGTTTTCCTGATATAACTGATACCAGCGTGCTGGTGTAATTTTCCTATTGCTACTATAACTGCCGTCTTCGTTGAATGCTTTTTCTTCAATTATTTCAAAAATAATATCCGGATCAATACTTCCACATTGAGGGCATTCTTTTTCCTGCGGATTAATCTGTTTATTGATGGTTTTAAAATAAACAACTGATTCCAAAGGGTCGCCTGAATATGCAATATAACCGCCTTTATCTATAATTATGAGCTGGTCTAATAACTTAAAAATCCTCGATGATGGTTGATGCAGTACAATAATAACAAGTTTTCCTTTTAAGGTTTGTTCGCGTAAAATATTGATGATTTTCAGGGAATCATTTGATGAAAGGCCAGATGTGGGTTCATCTACTAATAAAATCGGAGGCTCTCTTAATAGTTCAATTCCAATATTTAGCCGTTTACGCTGCCCGCCGCTGATGATTTGATTGGTTTCACTACCTACTTTTAAATCTTTAATGTGAAATAAATCTAAATCCTGTAGCGCTTTATTCACAATTTCTTTGATTTCCAAATCAGTTTTATCTCCAAAACAAAGTTTTGCGTTATAATACAGATTTTGGAATACAGTTAAGTTTTCAAATAATAAATCGTCTTGTGGAACATAACCAATCAGTTTTTTTAACTGCTTTTTTTGCTTTGTATCATAAAGATCAATGCCATTAATTAAAATTTTGCCCGATTTAGGTTTTAATGTACCATTTAAGATATTTAGCAGCGTAGTTTTACCAGAACCACTGCCACCCATTATTCCAACCATGAGGTACGACTCCGTAGAAAAACTGAATTTCTGTATACCTTCTGTCGATTGATGATAATTATACTGAATTTCATTCAGTTGCAACGATATCTTACGAAAATCAGGATTATCCGCATATTTCATTCCAACCTCAGTAAAATAAATGGGTTTGAGTTTAAAGTTATGTAAGCCCATTTTATAACTGCTAATGGAATCGCCTTTCGTGAAAGGGTATATTACATTTTTTACTATTGTTTTGTCATTGTTAAATAAATGATCATCACCATGGTAAAAAAACAAATAATAATTTATCTGGGCTACATATAATATATAAATGGATCCATCCAGATTTTCTCGGTATATATGCTTATAATCTTTACTTTGATTAATTTGTTCCGAATTGATGATTAAAAGATTTTTTTTTAAAGGTATCTGCTCCAGTTGATTTAAAAGAAAATATTTCAGGTTATAAAAATCGAATTCATTGATATTAAAACTGATTGCAAGTGTTTCAATAAAATCGAATTCATCAGCCAGAATTTCATCTTTATCTTTTAAAATATCAAGTAACAGAATAATTAATAAGAATTTATCGGTTAATGATAATTCGTTTTGGATACTATTTATTAAACCAATTGCTTTTACAGCATTGCGCGAAATACGTTTTCTTGTCGAAGTAGATTCCAAAACGGTATTTTGTGATAAATAGAAATCATACATTTCCATATATTGTACTGAAATACCTTTTTTGGTGTGATTTTTTATATAATTCTCAATTTTTTGCCGTACGTAATCTGTTAAATTATTCTTATCAAACTGAATAAAAATGGTTAGTAACTTAATAACTTGTTTTAAAGTTGGTTCAGTCATTTTGCAGGCAGAAAAGTTGAATTATTATTTTTCAAAGCTAATTTATATATTTACACTTGAATAGCAACTAATTTAATTGTTAAATCTTTTATTTGATCAAATAACTTAAAACCTAACATTATACATAAATTGAAGCCTTGTGGATAAAACAAAAAAAGTCCTTGTTGTTGAAGATGATTATGTGATACGTAAAATCTTTAATGAAATTTTAACCGATTACTATACTATTGAATTAGCCGAAGATGCCAATGATGCATTCGATAGATTAAAAAATTACACTCCCGATTTAATGATTGTTGATATAATGATGCCCGGTATGAATGGGCTGGATATGGTAAAAAAAATTCGGGGAGATAAAAAATTTCATAAATCAATTATCATCATCATAACAGCCTTAAATGATGCAGAAACCAGAAAAAATGCATTCAAATCCGGAGCAGACGAAGTAATTATTAAACCTTTTGATATTGTAGAATTAAAAACTAAAATACAACTAATGTTTCGACTGCAAAACAGGCTTCTGGAAGGTTGTAACGACTCATTAAAGCAATAATAAAGCAGATTAAAACATCTGCTTTCTTTTTATGTTATTAAATTTACCGTTTTAAACATATTGAATTAAGATGTTAAATAAATTAAATGCCTTAGGGCAGCAGTTACAAGGCGATTTATATACCGATTATAAAACACGAATTTTATACGCAACAGACGCTTCGGCCTACAGAGAAATTCCGATGGCTGTGGCTCGTCCTAAAAATTCGGATGATATTAAACTTTTAATTGCATTTGCCAATCAACATAAAACTTCCATAGTTCCCAGAACTGCCGGAACTTCACTGGCAGGACAGGTTGTAGGCAACGGAATAATCGTAGATGTTTCAAAATATTTAACCCAAATTATCGAATTCAATCAACAGGAACACTGGATACGTGTTCAACCCGGTGTAATTCTGGACGAACTAAATATGTTTTTAAAACCCTATGGGCTTTTTTTTGGCCCGGAAACATCAACATCAAACCGCTGCATGATTGGCGGAATGGTTGGAAACAATGCTTGTGGTTCACACTCTATCATTTACGGTACAACACGCGATCATACCTTAGAAACAAAAGTAATTTTAAGTGATGGTAGCGAAGCTGTATTTAAAACCATCTCAAACGAAGAGTTCAAACAAAAACAAATAGGTGAAACACTAGAAAATAAGATATATCAGCACATCAACAGGATTTTATCCGATACGGAAAATCAGTCTGAAATTATTAAAGAATATCCCGATAAATCAATTTACCGAAGAAATACAGGCTATGCCATTGATTTATTGCTGGATACAGCACCCTTTACTGATACAGAAACCCAATTTAATTTCTCAAAATTAATATGTGGATCGGAAGGAACCCTGGGATTTATAACAGAAATTAAACTGAATTTAGTAAATATTCCACCAAAAGAAATTGCTGTTGTTGCAGCACACTTTAAAACCAAAGAAGAAGCTTTTCGAGCTAACTTAATAGCACTAAAACATAATCCTGGTGCGGTTGAAATGATGGATCATACCATTTTAAACTTAACAAAGGGAAACCACGAGCAGTTAAAAAACAGGTATTTTGTGGAAGGTGATCCGGGTGCTATTTTAATTATCGAATTTGCCCGCAATACAACCGAAGAAATTAACCTGACTTGTCGTAAACTAATTGAAGATTTAAAGCAATCGAATTTTGGGTATCATTTCCCGATTATTTATGGTGATGATACAAAAAAAGTTTGGGCATTGCGTAAAGCCGGCTTAGGTGTTCTATCCAATATGGAAGGCGATGCCAAACCGGTATCCATTATTGAAGATACAGCAGTAAATGTGGAAGTTTTGCCCGATTATATGGATGATTTCCAGAAAATTCTGGATAAATATAAACTGGAATGTGTTTACCATGCGCACATTGGTTCAGGAGAGCTGCATTTGCGTCCGATACTCAATTTAAAAGATTCAAAAGATGTTGAGATGTTTCGTACCATTGGCATTGAGATAGCTCATTTAGTAAAAAAATACAATGGTTCAATGAGCGGTGAACATGGCGATGGCCGTGTGCGTGGTGAGTTTATTCCGATTGTTATCGGAGATAAAAATTACAAATTGTTGCAGGAATTAAAATCGGTGTGGGACCCAAACCATATTTTTAATCCCGGTAAAGTTGTGGATGTTCCTTCCATGACAAGCTATTTGAGATATGAACCAAATAGAAAAGAACCGGAAATTGAAACTATTTTCGATTTTTCGAATGTTGGTGGTATTGTTAGAGCAACCGAGAAATGCAATGGAAGTGGCGATTGCCGTAAAACAGAAAAATCGGGTGGTACGATGTGTCCAAGTTATATGGCAACGCGAAACGAAAACGATGTTACCCGTGCACGAGCAAATATTTTACGTGAGTTCCTTACAAATTCAAACAAGAAGAATCCTTTCGATCATGAAGAGATTAAGGAAGTAATGGACTTATGTTTGTCATGTAAAGCATGTAAATCAGAATGCCCTTCCAATGTGGATGTTGCTAAACTAAAAGCAGAATTTTTGCAGCATTACTACGACGCACATGGAATTCCATTGCGATCCAGGTTGATTGCCTATATAACAGAGATTAATAAGTTAGCATCCATTGTTCCTGGTATTTATAATTTCTTTATGAAAAAAAAGGCGTTTTCATCTCTTATAATGCGTTTGATTGGTTTTGCTCCACAAAGAAGTATGCCATTATTAGGCAAACAAACAATGAATAAATGGATGAGTAAATATGTCGAAGAACTAAAAACAAATGATCTGAAAAGAAAAGTATACCTTTTTAACGACGAATTTACTAATTACAATGATACCGATATAGGAATAAAAACCGTTCAGTTGCTTACCCGCCTGGGTTACGAAGTGCTTATCCCAAAACATATTGATAGTGGGCGGACTTATTTATCGAAAGGACTGCTGCGAAAAGCAAAAAAGATTGCCATTAAAAATGTATTGTATTTGAAGGACATGATTTCAGATGAATCACCCTTAATAGGCATAGAGCCTTCTGCTATTTTAACTTTCCGTGATGAATACCCTGATTTAGTTGGAAAGGATTTAAAAGCCGTTTCAATTGAATTGGCTAAAAATGCTTTGATGATTGATGAGTTTCTGAAAAGAGAAATTGAAGCCGGAAAAATTAAAACAGAACAATTTACCAAGGCAAAACAGCATATTAAGCTGCATGGACATTGCCAGCAAAAAGCAGTTGCATCAACCGATCCTACCAAATTTTTATTATCGTTCCCACAAAACTATACAGTCGAAGAAATTCCATCGGGATGCTGTGGAATGGCCGGTTCGTTTGGATATGAAAAAGAACATTATGATGTTTCAATGAAAATAGGAGAGATGGTTTTATTTCCGGCTGTTCGTGAAGCAAACAAAGAAACTATAATTGCTGCACCAGGAACCAGTTGCCGGCATCAGATTAAAGATGGAACAGGAAAACAGGCATTGCATCCGGTTGAGATTTTATATGATGCTATAAACTAATCCATCATTAAATATATAAAATCAGAATTACAGTTATTAAGATATTTTTATCAACTAATTAATAATCAGAAAAATCCAGTTGTTTGTATACTAAATAAATTGTAACTTACATTTTAAATTCATTATTTTAAGATGCAGGTTATGAAAACGTCAATAAAAAATAAGGTATTAATACTTGTTACCGCAACAATCATATTATTTTCAGTTATTTGTGGCTTTACTACCTGGCGAACATTAAATACTAAATTCGAAGAAGTTATTGTTAAAAATTTAAAAGAGAATATCAGCATTGCCAGTAACTATGTTAACGTTTTTAGCAAGGTATGCAATAGTAAAGATGATCTGATAAATAGCTTGAGAGAAGCTAACTATAACATGAAACTCGACGGTGATGGTTTTACTTTTATAATGGATAAAGCAGGTAATTTGATCGTTCATCCAGTATATGAAGGTGAAAATTTAACCGCAAAAAATCAAGATTTCAAAAGAATTAGAGATGAAAAAAATGGAATGTTAAAATATGTATCTCCAAAAACAGGAACAGTTAAAATAACATTGTTTGAGTATAACGAGGACACTGAGTGGATTATATGTTCCACAGCCTTTAAAGAAATCATAATCGGCGACCGTATTAGAGCAGTGATGAAGAATATCATATTAACAACGCTTATATTGATTGCTGTTAGTATCTTGGTTTTTACCCTTGTTTTGAGAAATATATTAAATCCAATTAACAAGATTGTTCATTGTCTTGGCAAGTTGTCGCAGGGTGAGTTAAATATCTCAATTGATGTAAATCGAAAAGATGAAATTGGTAAAATATCAGAAGCATTTAATGCAACTGTTATAAAACTACGAGAAGTATTAACTAAAGTTTGGGAATTTGTGGAACAATTATCTTCAGAAAGCTTACAGATTAGTGATGTGTCGGGTAATGTGGCTGAAGATGCCAATAAGCAGGCTGCATCAACCGAAGAAATATCAGCTACAGTAGAACAATTAAATTCAAGTACTCAGGAAAGCAGTAACAATCTAAAAGATACTCAAGAAACATCAAAATCATCAGTAAAATTATTAAATGAAGGCAGCGATAATATTTTTAAATCATTGGACTCAATCAAACAGATTGGCGAAAAAATTAACATCATTAGCGAAATTGCTTTTCAAACCAATATACTTGCTTTAAATGCTGCGGTAGAAGCTGCCAGAGCCGGTTCGTATGGAAAAGGATTTGCAGTAGTTGCCGGTGAAGTTAAAAAGCTTGCAGACAAAAGTAAGGTTTCTGCAGAAGAAATTTTGCAAATCAGTTCGGGGGGTGTTAAACTTTCTGAAAGGGCCAGAGAAAACACAAAGAATATTTTACCTGAAATTGAAAAAACATCTCATTTAATTGATGAGTTGTCGGCAGCTATGGGTGAACAAATATCGGGACTGGATGAGATAGCCAAGTCGATAAACCTTTTGTCGGATGTATCCCAACAAAATGCAGCTTCGGCAGAAGAGATGGCTGCAAGTGCAGACAAGTTATTGGAAAATGCCAATGCTTTAAAAGATGCCATATCCTTTTTTAAACACAATTAAACTTAGAAAACATCCAATATTTTAAACTGATTATTATTTATCTGGAAAGTATCTCCGGCTTTTAAACCCTGCATTGCCTTGTAAACCGGTACTTGTGTAGATATTGAATAATAACTGTCGTCATTTACCTGAATTTTGCCAATTGCAGCAGCAATAAACATCTTTTGCTTGTCGGTAATTACTACGGTACCGAATTCAACTTTATCCGAAAAACGGTTTAAATCTACCTTTTTAATAAGTTTAATATCATCCAGGTATTTGTGAAGCTGCTCAACCTGCAAATCTTTCTTTTTCATCATTTCTTCCTTAAAGGGATCAAAAATATCATGATCACCTTCATAATCGTTTGCGGTTTGGATTATTTCATCTATGGTTTCACGCACTGTGTCAGCACTACGTTCAAGTGTTTCAATGCAGCTAGCTACTATTTTCTTTTTAATTTCTGTCTTATTCATATTTAAGGCTTGATTAAGTCAAAAGTACAAAATTCTTAAATCACTTATGAAATATCAAACTCTATTTCGAGAAAATTTATTAACAATTAAACTTTGCCGTAATATTAATATCAAATTATACACTAAAATTATATTAGGTTCTATTTCATTTTAGTAAATTGGCACATGAAAATTAAAATTTAAGTCTATGAAAAATTCTGTTACACTATTATTTGCACTATTATTAACACTTTCAGTTACTACAAATACAAAATCACAAGATAAAAGCGATTGGAAAGGGGGATATCCCGAAGGATGTACTTCCATAACGGTTGGTAAATTAGCTTCCACCGACGGATCTGTAATTACATCACATACCGACGATAGTCACCGTACTCGTTCGTGGATGGACATACAACCAGCCAAAGACCATAAACCGGGCGATATGGTTTCCATGTATAAACGCAGCGCCGATAACACCAAAGCAATGCCGGCATACAAACACGAAAAAATAGGTGAAATTCCACAGGTTGAACATACTTATCAGTATTTAAATTCAGCTTATCCAAGTATGAACGAAAAGCAGCTGGGTATTGGAGAATCAACTTTTGGTGGGAGAGAAGAGTTACAATCTGATGCAGGTTTAATTGATTGTCAGCGCTTATGTCAATTAATGGTAGAAAGATGTGCAACTGCACGTGAAGCAATTCAAATGGCTGGTGAACTTGTTAAAGAATATGGATGGAACGACTATGGCGAAGCTTTAACCATTGCCGATCCGAAGGAAGTCTGGCATTTCGAAATTGTTGGTCCCGGAAAAGGCAAAGTTGGTGCCGTTTGGGTTGCACAGCGTGTGCCCGACGATCATATTTCATGCAATGTGAATGCAAGTACAATCAAAGAAATTGATTTGTCGAAACCGGATTATTTTATGGCATCGGATAATATTTATGAGGTAGCCAAAGAAAACGGCTGGTGGAACGAAAATGAAACATTCCGTTTTTGTTATGCCTATGCACCGGAAAGCAGAAATGCAATTGGCTCACGTCGCCGCGAGTGGAGAATTTTTGATTTGTTAGCTCCATCGTTAAAACTAGACCCAAATGCCCAGGATTATCCTTTTTCGATAAAACCTGATAAAAAGGTCAGCCTCGAAGATCTTGTAATGGTTTTCAAAGATTACTACGAAGGAACTCCATACGATATGACACGCAGTATCAAAGCTACTGATGAAAACGGCAAAACCATTATTTCACCATTAGCCAATCCGTTTATGCCTTACGATCAACTGGAAATTTCGAATGTGAGTGGTGGTTGGTATAGTGTGGATCACGAAAGTGGGAAAATAGATTTTCTGGGCGAACGTACCATTGCGCGTTGGTACACCATGTATGCAACAATAATTCAATGTCGCGATTGGTTGCCAGATGAAATCGGTGGAGTAGTATGGCTGGCACAGGATAATGTAGCAACATCTGTTTATGTACCGGTATATTGCAGTGTTACCGATTTGCCAAAATCATATAAAATACCTGGACGAGTAAATGGATATACCCGCGAATCGGCCTGGTGGGCATTTAACCGTATGGGAACATTGGCTGCGCAGCGTTGGGGCGATATGCGCCATGATGTGGATGCAGTCTGGAACCCGATGCAAAAAGATCTATTCGAAAACCAAAAGTCAGTCGAAGAAGAAGCTTTAAAACTTTACAATAAAAAGAAACCACAAAAAACGGTTGAGTATTTGAATAAATATTCGAACGATTGGGCGAATAAAGTAGTTGACGAAGCCTGGAAACTCGGTGATTTCTTGTGGACAAAATATGACGAGAAGTTTTAAATGCTTATGTCATGCTGTGCCCATAAGTATTGGGATGTAGAAGTATGATAAATAGTATAGTACATAACAGTGCAAAAGCTCTGTGTAACAATTTTTATAATAAAAAATTAAATTATGTCAGAAAACAAACGCGGTTTTGCCAGCGATAATAATTCAGGTGTACATCCTGAAATTATGGATGCAATGAATAATGCAAACTTTGGACATACCATCGCATATGGGGATGATCCATATACAGAAAAAGCAAAAAAGAAATTCTACGAGATTTTTGGTAATGATATTGATGTTTATTTTGTTTTTATAGGAACGGCAGCAAATGTTTTAGGTTTAAATGCTGCAACACGATCGTGGAATGCAGTTATCTGTGCCGAAACAGCTCATATCAATGTAGATGAGTGTGGTGCTCCGGAGAAATTCAATGGATTCAAATTATTATCGGTTGAAACTCCGGACGGTAAACTAACCGTTGATTTAATTCAAAAGCATATGCACGGGTTTGGCTTCGAACATCATTCGCAGCCCAAAGTAATTTCAATAACTCAGGCAACTGAACTAGGCACTGTTTATAAACCGCACGAAATAAAAGATCTGGCCGATTATGCTCATCAGAATAATATGATTCTACACATGGATGGAGCCAGAATTGCCAATGCAGCAGTTAGTCTGGGCCTTGATTTTAAATCATTTACCAGGGATGTTGGTGTGGATATTGTTTCGTTTGGTGGAACTAAAAACGGAATGATGTATGGAGAAGCTATTCTATTTCTTAACAAAAAATTAGGTGAAGATTTCAAATATGTAAGAAAACAGGGAATGCAACTGGCATCTAAAATGCGCTTTATATCAGCTCAGTTCGAACGGTATCTGAGTGATGATTTATGGAAAAAAAATGCACAACATTCCAATCGAATGGCTCAGTTGCTCGAATCAAAAATAAAAGAGTTACCGCAAATTAAAATCACTCAAAAGGTAGAAGCTAACGGAGTATTTGCTATTTTACCTGACAAGAAATTAATTGAAGAATTAACAAAGGAATACTTTTTTTACGACTGGGACGAATCGAAAAACGAAGTCCGCTGGATGTGTTCCTTCGATACACAGGAAGAAGATATCTTAAAATTTGTTGAATTAATAAAAAAAAAATTGAGTAAGTAGTATAAGTATTTCTTATGGATGGGGATGCCCAGAAACCAATGAATTATATAAATTAGCCACTAAAACTCTA
>CAYVEW010000043.1:22913-25624 GCA_964450375.1 uncultured Bacteroidales bacterium | reverse complement strand
TTTAAAGTAAATATTAACGATACAGATAATCCGACTTATGCCGAAAACCTACGACGAACTACCACTTTTGATTTTGAAGAAAAAATTACCATGAATGTAAGTGGTAACATCGGTGATAAAATTAAATTAGGTGTACGTTACGATACCGAAGCTACTTTCGATTTTGAAAACGAAACGAAATTGGAATATGTTGGAAAAGAAGATGAAATTATTAAACGCATAGAAGCGGGTAATGTTACTTTGCCACTGCCCGGTTCATTAATAACAGGTAGTCAGAGTTTATTCGGTTTAAAAACCGAATTGCAATTCGGAAGATTGACGGTAACCAGTGTTTTTTCGCAACAAAAGGGAGAAACAAAAGTTATCGAGATAAAAGGCGGTGCACAAACACAGAAATTTGAAATTCGGGCAGATGAATATGATGCCAACAGGCATTTCTTTTTAGGTCAATATTTTAAAGATGCTTACGACGGTGCCCTGGTAGATTTGCCATTGGTAAAATCGTCGGTAAGTATTAGCCGGGTTGAAGTATGGATTACCAACGACCGAAATGTTTTGGACGACACCCGAAATATCCTTGCTCTTCTTGACTTAGCTGAAAGAGACTCCAATGTGTTTGCATCACCCAATGTAATTCCTGAAATCTATTTAAATACATATCCCGACAATACATCAAACCAACTGTATAGTTTGGTAAATAATTTAAATGCCGATCGTAATTTCGACCAAATAGGTAATGATATTAAAGCAGCATGGAACAGTTATGGTTTTGTATCGGGACAGGATTTTGAAAAAATTGGTAGTGCACGAAAATTAAAAGATAACGAGTTTACTTTAAACGAACGCTTAGGATATATTTCGTTAAATTTTGCCTTACAGCCCGGTCAGAAACTGGCAGTTGCTTTTGAGTTTGATGTTGGGGGACAAAAGTTTAAAGTAGGGGAATTTTCTACCGACCGGCCAGATGGTTTCTTAATCACAAAATTGTTAAAAGGAGCAAATCAGAGTCCTGCTATTCCTACATGGGATTTAATGATGAAAAACATTTATGCCATTGGTGCTTATCAGGTAAACGAGCAAGACTTTATTCTGGATGTGCTTTACCAGGATGATAAAACCGGAAATGCAATAAACTATATTCCGGAAGGTAAAATAAATAAACAGGTTTTACTAAAAGTTTTAAACTTAGACCGGTTAAATTCACAAAATGATGTCGGTTCCGATGGTAGATTCGATATTGTAGATGGTTATACCATGAATAAAGCTAATGGCCGGGTAATTTTTCCCGTACGAGAACCTTTTGGCTCATTCTTGAGAAAACAATTTGATAATCCAACAATTGCCGAAAAGTATGTGTTTCAGGAGTTATACGATACCACAATTACCTATGCACGATTGGTTGCCGATAAAAATAAATATAAACTGAAGGGGGAATATAAATCGGAACTTAGCTCCGAGATTCCGCTTAATGCAATTAATATTCCACAAGGCTCTGTAAAAGTAATGTCGGGAGGTAGGCAACTTGTAGAAAATCAGGAGTATACTGTCGATTATAATTTAGGACGTGTAAAGATTATTGATCAGGGATTGTTAGAGTCTGGAGCACCTATTCAGATATCTCTTGAGAGTAATGCCCTATATAGTATTCAAACCAAAACATTACTGGGGACACATTTAAACTATCAGATTTCAGATAATTTTAATGTGGGAGGTACCGTGATGAATTTAACCGAACGGCCACTAACCCAAAAAGTTGCAATAGGCGAAGAACCAATTTCAAATACGATTTGGGGATTAAATACATCGTATCGCACAGAATCCCAATTTTTAACATCTCTGGTTGATAAGTTGCCGTTTCTGGAAACCAAAGAAATTTCTACCATAACCTTAGATGCAGAGTTCGCACATTTAATACCGGGACACTCTAAAGCCATCGAAAAAGAAGGAAATGCATACATCGATGATTTTGAAGGCAGTGAAACTTCTATGGACCTTAAAAGTAATTTCTCGTGGTTTATAGCCAGCACGCCCGAACATCAAACCGATTTATTTCCCGAAACTCAATTAAACAACGAACTGGCTTATGGTTTTAACCGGGCAAAGATAGCCTGGTATAGAATTGATCCTTTGTTTCTAAGAAATACATCCGAAACACCAGGCCATATAAAAAATAAGGATGAGCTGCAGTCAAATCACTTTGTAAGGGAGATTTACGAAAAAGAAATTTTCCCAAACAAAGAACCCGAGAATAATATTCCAAGTGCTATTCAGGTGCTTAATGTTGCTTACTTTCCTTACGAACGGGGTATTTATAATTATGTAACCGAAGACACTACATATGCCGATGGTTTAAACACCGACGGAAAGCTAAAAAACCCAGGTTCCAGGTGGGCAGGTATTATGAGAGAAACTCCGAATTCCGATTTCGAAGCAGCCAACGTAAATTACATTGAGTTCTGGTTAATGGATCCTTTTGTTTACGATTCAATTAATCACCAGGGGGGTAATCTATATTTTAACTTAGGCGAGATTTCGGAGGATGTATTAAAAGATTCAAGAAACTCATTTGAAGATGGATTACCTACAGATAATTTGGATGAGAATACAAGTCTTACCAAATGGGGTAAAATGTCCGACAATGAAAACAAAACCTATGCATTTTCGCAGATAGATGCTCAGGATGTGGGCCTGGATGGATTAGGTGATGAAGC
>CAYVEW010000043.1:0-22813 GCA_964450375.1 uncultured Bacteroidales bacterium | reverse complement strand
GAAATACGGCCTGATAGAATGGAAGTTGGTGAAAACTATATTGTTGATAAAGTTACCCGATCGGTTGATCTGCCTAATGGTAAATCAAGTATAAATTGGTATCAGTTTCGGATACCAATCAGAGAGCCCGACCAAATTATTGGTTCTATTCAGGATTTTAAATCCATCCGTTTTATGAGAATGTTCTTAAAGGATTTCGAAGATAGCGTTATTCTTCGTTTTGCAAAACTGGAATTGGTGCGTGGCGAATGGAGAAAATACGGCTTATCATTACTCGAAGGTCACGAAAACCTGTCTGCCCCTGAATATTCCAATGGTATTTTAGATATCTCATCGGTTAATATCGAAGAGAATGTTGGCTATGTCTTGCCTCCCGGGGTTGATCGTGTAATTGACCCAACCAATCCGCAATTACGCCAGTTAAACGAGCAATCGATGGTGCTAAAAGTAAAGAACCTGGATGATGGTGATGCCCGTGCTGCTTACAAAACAATTAACCTGGATATGCGCCAGTACAATAAGCTAAAAATGTTTTCGCATATTGAACAATTGGATAATGAAATTCTGAAGGATAATGATCTAAGGCTTTTTGTGCGATTAGGTACAGATTATAAAGATAATTACTACGAGTACGAAATTCCTTTAAAAGTTTCACCTTCCGGAGTAGAAACTGCTGAAGGTATTTGGCCCGAAGAAAATAATGTGGAAATTGTTTTATCTAAACTGGTAGATGTAAAACAAGCGCGAAACGAAGAATTGCGAAAAGCCAATACGGTATATTCATACAACTCAATTTACTCAGTTTACGATAACGATAAAGCAAAAATATCGGTACGTGGTAACCCGAATTTAAGTAATATAGTTACTATAATGATTGGTGTTCGTAATCCAAGCAAACAAAATGTTATTCCAAGCAGTGATTTAAGCATTTATGACGATGGCATGCCTAAATCGGCCGAAGTATGGGTAAACGAATTGCGATTAACCGATTTTAAAGAAGATGGCGGATGGGCTGCCCGGGGTAGGGTTTCAACCCGTTTAGCAGATTTTGGTATAGTGAATCTTTCGGGTAGTATCAGTACTCCGGGGTTTGGAAGCATTGAAAAGAAAGTAAACGAGCGAAGTACAGAAGAAGTAATGGAATACGATGTATCGGCAAATCTCGATTTGGGAAAGTTTTTTCCGAAAGAATCGAATGTAAGTATTCCATTGTATGCCGGTTATTCCGAAACATTTATTAATCCGCAATACAATCCGTTGGATCCGGATGTTGAGTTAGATGAAACATTGGAAAATGCCAAAACAAAAGCCGAGAAAGATTCCATTAAGAACATTGTTCAGGATTACACCCGAAGAAAAAGTATCAATTTTACCAATGTGAAAGTAAATAAAACGGGAGAAAAACCGCGTTTTTACGATCCATCTAATTTCTCGGTAAGTTATTCATACAACGAAGCACTGGCACATGATATAAATACAGAATATGATCTATTAAAAAATTATAGGGGATCGTTCGCGTATATATATAACACCAGGCCTAAAAATGTCGCTCCGTTCAGGAAATCAAGAGGAATCTTAAATAAAAAGGCTTTTTCGTTAATAAAAGATTTTAACTTCTACTACCTGCCCAATAGTTTCTCGTTTAGAACTGATGTGTATCGTAAATACCAAACCAATAAAACACGGAATATTAATAATCCGAATAACATTATTGATCCGTTTTATAACAAAGAATTTAACTGGAACAGGTACTACGATTTAAAATGGGATTTGGCCCGATCGTTAAAACTTGATTTCTCGGCTACAAATATTGCTAAAATTGATGAGCCATATGGTAAGCAAGGTACCACAGAATGGAAAGATTCGGTTTGGAATAATATTGCAGACTTTGGACGTAATACACAGTACAATCACAATATTAATGTAACATACCGGGTACCAATTAATAAATTACCGTTACTTGATTGGACGAGTCTTTCAACAAGATATAATGCTACTTATAACTGGGAAGCGGGCCCATTAGACGAAAATCAGGAATCGTTACTTGGAAATACAGTACGGAATTCAATGACCTTTCAGGCTAATTCACAGGCAAATTTGGTGAATCTATACAATAAGGTAGGTTTTCTAAAACGAATAAACCAGAAATACAGTAAAAGCAGATCGGCACGGAAAAAGGAATTTAAGGATGTAACATATCAGGATAATAATGTGAACCTGAGAGCTAATCGATCAAAAAGTATATATCATAATTTAAATACAGAAGATATTACCGATGTTCGTGTTACCGATGATAAAGGTGCTGAAATAAAAGGAGATTGGGAAATCATTAGTAAAAAACGAATTAATTTTAAACCGGAAATTGATGCACAGGGCGCCCGTGTTACAGTAAATGGCAAGATCGAAAGAAGAGACAATCCGTTTGTATTTATTGCTGAAAATACAGCATTGCTTCTAATGTCGGTAAAAAATGTATCGGCATCATATACCTTAACCGAGGGTTCCAGTTTAGCAGGTTATACAAGATCGACAAACATGCTTGGTATGGATAATCAATTTAATGCACCAGGATGGCCATTTATTTTAGGGTGGCAAGATGAAAATTTTGCCGAAGAAGCAATCAGAAACGAATGGTATGTAAAAGATACATTAAATATACCGTATTTAATGACAAGCAATAAAAACCTGAATTTTAGAGCAAGTATAGAACCGTTTAGAGGGTTAAAAATTGATTTAACTGCAAATAGAACACATGCAGAAAACAATAGTACTTTTTATTATGCCGAGAATGAAAACATACCGGTACAATACAACGAACAAATAACCGGAAATTTTTCAATGACCTATATTACAATAGGTTCTGCATTTGAAGACATATCTAATGGCGGTGGATACTACTCGAAAGCTTATGAAGAGTTTAAAGCAAACCGGATTATCATGTCGAACCGCCTTGCCGGAAAAGATGGCGAAAGCACAGATTTCCAGGATGGATATGGCCCCAATTCGCAACAGGTATTGGTTCCAGCCTTCCTGTCAGCATATGGTATTTCCGATAAAAATTCCATTGCTATGGATCTGTTCCAAAAAATTCCCTTACCTAACTGGAGTATTAAATTCGATCGTTTAAAGGATGTCGAGATCATTAAAAAATATTTCAAATCGTTTAACATTAGTCATGCCTACAGGTCGTTTTACAATGTTGGATCATATATTAATAATACCGACTATGGTTTTAATCCATTAACCAACGATTTTGTCAAAGATAGCTCGGGTAATTATATTCCTTTATACAATGCCAGCGGGGTTTCTATTAACGAACAATTTAGCCCGTTAATTAATGTTGATATGACCATGGTAAATAACCTGACTGCACGCTTTGAAATGAAAAAAAGCAGGACCATTACATTAAGCTTTACAAATAGTCAGGTTACCGAAGTACATTCAGACGAGCTTGGTTTTAGCATCGGTTACCGTTGGGATGATTTTGACCTGATTTTTAATTTTGGCGACGGACAATCTGATTTTAAGAGCGATCTGAATATACGTGCAAATTTAAAAATAAGAGATACTAAAACCATTCTGCGTAAAATTTCAGATGAAACCGATATGCCATCTGCCGATCAAAAAGTAACCATTATTGGTGTTTCTGTTGATTATATGTTAAGTAACAGACTAAGTTTACGCTTGTTTTACGACCAAAATATTACTGATCCATTGGTTGGTACAAGCCCTTACAGAACATCCAATACCGACATCGGTTTTAGTCTTCGCTTTACTTTAACCGAATAGTTTTATTTATTTAACAAATTTTGATTAATTTTGGCTAAGATTTAAAATCAAGTCAGATTAATAATATTAAAATAAGACATTATGAACATTCCAGAAAATTTAAAGTACACTAAAGACCACGAGTGGATTCGTGTTGAAGGTGATGAAGCTTACGTTGGTATTACTGATTATGCACAAGGCGAACTTGGAGATATCGTATTTTTAGAGATAGAAACCGAAGGCGAAACATTAGCTAAAGAAGAAGTGTTTGGAACAATTGAAGCAGTTAAGACTGTTTCTGATATGTTTATGCCTGTTGGTGGAGAAGTTGTAGAAGTAAACGAAAAATTAGAGGAAACTCCCGAAATTGTTAACAAGGATCCTTATGGAGACGGTTGGCTAATAAAAATTAAGGTTTCCGACACTTCGGAGTTGGATGAATTATTAGATGTTGATGCATACAAAAAATTATTAGAAGCCTAAATAAAAAACGCCTTCCCATTTAACGAGAAGGCGTTTTAGTTTATATGCTATTGATTATTTACATCGTTGCTTCCGTTGTAAATTTAAATTTGTCGCTAAGCTCCCATTGTCCTGATGTTCGGTCCCATTTGTATTCTGTTTTTTCAGTCATGTAACCTTCTTCATTATAAACCGATGTGGATTTGTTAAAATACATCCAGGATTTGTTTTTAGCATCATATTTACTTTCCTGGTAAGAAATTTGATTTCCTTTTTTATCGTATTGCATTTCTACTTTAATTCCTTCTAACCACCTTTTGTTACTTTGGTTATAGGTATATCTTATCTCAGATGTCTTTTTATTTCTACCATTATAAGTTAAGTCATACTTTCCTACTGTTTCCCAATTATTTGATTTCCAATTTTCTGATATAACAGTGCTGGGTGGAGCAAAATAACCATCGAATTCCATCAAGAAACGTTTATGGTTATCCCACGATTTGGTAATTCCGTTGTATAAACTAATGGTAATATTACTTTCTGTTCCGTTGTCGTTATATTTCAAAAGATATTTCATAACATTAAACCACTCATTGGCAGGTTTCTTCCATTCCTGAAATAGGATTTCTTCCTTTTTTCGGCCTTTATAAGTTGTCGTTTTTAACGAAGCATTTAACCAATTATTAAAATTTTCATTCCATTCTTGAGTTATAGCTTCTATTTCATTTCCATTCTCGTCGTAGGCGTAGTTTACTTTTAAATAGTTTGCCCACTTATTGGTTTTTGTATTCCAAACCTGAACAAAGTTTTCAAGAGGTAAATCACCTTCGTTAAATCTTCTAATTTCGCGCTGGTAGTAAATCCATTTGTTCAGCTGTTCATCAAACTGGAAAGTGTATAGGGTATCAGCGCCAGCCCAGTTAATCTTAGTTTCATTGTCTTCGACAATTTCCGATTTTGGTTGTGCATTTATATTTATTGCTATAAATGCTGACAAAATCATTGTTAACCATATTTTACTTAGTGTTTTCATAGCTTTTTATTTTTAATTGAACGTTTTGTTTTCTGTTTTCTACACATAAGATAATTTAATTGAAATTTACCCTATTTATAAATAATAAAAACCAATGCTATAACCTTTTAACGGGCTAAAAGTTTATTTGTAGGCTTCGAAGAAAGATTTTAATAGAATTTGTTTAAACAGCGTTGTAGTTTATAACTTCAACTAAAATTGTTAACAACTTCCATTGTTTTTTTTACGCACAATCTGGATGATCTGATTAATTTCACATCATTAATTTCAATCAATTCTTTCGTTTATGGTAACCGTAAATCAAATTGAAAATAAGTATCTTGTTTCGTTTTACAACGTTTCTAAACTCAATGTCTTAAATTCAAAAGAAATTGAGTCGCAAATACTTCCATTGGTATGTAAAAAAGATTCGAATTTAATATTAAACTTTTCCGGAATTAAGTTTATTGATAGCTCCGGATTCGAAGTTTTAATGAACATTTATAAAGAATCTCGGCTTTATGAGTCGGATGTGGATTTTATCAATTTATCCGATGAGTTGATGGAACTTATAAAATTAGTTGAGTTAGATCAGGTATTTCATATGAATTAAATGAAAAAGGGTCGTTTTTCGACCCTTTTTTATTAAGAAAATTATTTATCTTTTTGCAATTTCTCCAATGAGCGTTGCCGATGTGCAATCGATAATTTCCACAAAAACATAATCTCCTACTTTATAATTATGCTTTGGGAAAACCACCACTTTGTTTTGTGAAGTTCTTCCAAATAGCTGATCTTTAGATCTTTTAGATGTTCCTTCAACCAATACTTCGAAGGTTTTGCCCAAATCGGCTCTTTTACTTTTTTCCGATAATTTATTTTGCAGGTCAATAATTTCTGTTAATCGTTCCGTTTTTACCGAATCCGGAACATCATCTTTCAAATGCCGGGCAGCATAGGTTTTGGGCCTTTCGGAGTATTTAAACATGTAGGCAAAATCATAATTTACCCATTCCATTAAACTTAGTGTTTCTTTATGGTCATGGTCTGTTTCGCCAGGGAAACCTGTCATTAAATCGGTTGAGATGGAACAATCAGGCAGAATTTTCTTAATCGCCACGATACGGTCCATGTACCATTCTCTTGTATAACTTCTGTTCATTTTCTCAAGTATTCGGGTGCTTCCCGATTGGGCTGGTAAATGAATGTGATTACAAATATTACTATACATTGCCATGGTGTATAAAACTTCATCCGACATATCTTTCGGGTGCGAAGTGGAGAATCTGATTCTAACTTCGGGGCTTACTTTAGCTACCATTTCCAATAACTGTGCAAAACCGATTTTCTTGGTTTGATGATCGCCTTGCCAATTAAAAGAATCAACATTCTGGCCTAATAGCGTAACTTCTTTATAGCCATTCTTATAAAGTTCTTCAACTTCTTTTACAATGGTATATGGGTCGCGGCTTCGCTCTCCACCACGCACATATGGAACAATACAGTAAGAACACATATTGTTACATCCGCGCATAATAGATACAAAAGCAGAAACCTTGTTTTTATCCAAACGCACCGGACTTATATCGGCGTAAGTTTCTTCTTTTGAAAGAATTACATTAACGGCTTTCTGACCGCTTTCTGCAGATTCTAAAAGATTTGGCAAATCTCTGTAGGCATCAGGTCCAACCACAATATCAACCGTTTTTTCTTCTTCGATTAATTTTTCTTTTAATCGTTCGGCCATACAACCAATAACTCCAACAGTTAAATGTGGATTTTTCTTTTTAATCTGTTTAAATACATCCAACCTTCCCCAAACACGTTGCTCGGCATTTTCTCTTATGGAACAAGTGTTTACTAAAATTACATCTGCATTGTTTATATCTTCGGTAAGGGTATAACCTTTTTCGGTTAGCACAGATGCCACCACCTCGCTATCGGCTACATTCATCTGGCAACCATAGGTTTCGATATATAATTTAGGAGATTCTCCTGATTTTATATTGCTCATTATAAATATTTTTTTAACAAAATCTGCACTGCAAATTTATCAAAAAAACAAACGCGATACGAAGAAATAAATGTGCTAAACAAAATAAAAAGACAAACGGGTCTGAAATTAAAATAAAATAATAATCTGACTCATAATGATAATTAAAATCAATGCTAAAGGATAAACTGTAGCATAGGCTACTTGTGGTGCATTGGTTTTAGTTAAAGGTTCAATTGACGATAAGGCAGGTGTGCTGGTCATGCTGCCAGTAAGTGCGCCGAGTAATCTCAGAAAATTTAATTTTAAAATATAACGTCCGAATAATAATGTAATAAACATTGGTAGTAAAGTAATTATTATAGCGATTAAGATGAGATGGGAGCCATTGTTATTTAAAGTTTCCAGTATTGTGGCCCCGGCATTGGTTCCAACTCCTGCTAAAAAGAAAATTAATCCCAATTTACGAAGTAGTTGATTAGATGGACCGGAAATGTTCCATATGATGGGGCCTGTTTTTCCTAAGCGGCTAAATATTAATGCTGAAATTAATACTCCTCCCGACATTCCAAAACTTACGAATGTTTTCAACGAGATGGGGATTTTAATTTGACCAATGAATATACCTGCTAAAATACCCAATACTATTGGCAGAAAATCTAGCTCGTCAAGCCTGCTCTTTTCATTACCAAAAAAACCTTTCATTCGTCTCATGTTTTCTTCCGGCCCGGCAACATTAATCCGGTCTCCGAATCGCAATCGGCTGTTAACATTGGGTATAATTTCAATTCCACTTCTGCGAATGGTTGTAATGTTTATGTTTAACATTTGCAACAGGGTGAGTTGCCCTAATGGTTTATTAATGATTTTATTATTGGTTACAATAAAATGTTTAATGGTGTATTTTCGGCTTATCGGAATTTGGGTATTTGTTTCACTTCCAATTAATTGTTCTAGTCTTTTAAGATTTTCTATAGTGCCACTTGCCCTGATTATTGCTCCTTCCTTTAAAACGGTAGATGCTTTCGGGCTAATCATGGCATATTTTTGGTATACTCTTGATATATTGGTATTGGTAATGGATCTTAAATTAAGTTCTCCGATTGTTTTATTAATAACTGCAGGCTTTTCTACCATGTAATTTTTTGTAAATATTTTCGGATAATCCATGCTTACATCTTCCAGATGTAACTTTTCTTCTTTCGATAAATCAATTTTAAATATTTTTGGTGATAAGCGGGTAAATATAACAACAGCAATAACACCGAAAGGGAAAGCTATACCAAAACCAATAGAAGGTAAGGTCGATTGCGCATTTTCCATAGTAACAGCCAGGCTGGATGCGCTGGTTAATGATCCGGAAAATATTCCAACAGCTAATAAAATATCTATATCAAATATTTTTGAGAATAATATGGTAATAAATCCTCCGCTAATACACAAAACCAGGCTTATTAAAAGTAATCTTTTTCCTTGTTTTTTGAACGATTCAAGAAATCCCGGACCCGCCTGTATTCCAATGCTATACATAAAAAATATTAAACCAATTTGTTGGATAATTTCAGGGATTTGTAATCCGAAGTGCCCGAATATCAAGGCCACAAAAAAAATAGCCGAAACATCCAGTGATATTCCTTTAACTTTTATTTTGCCTAATAAAATACCAAGGCTGATTAATAAAAATAATAAAGTATACTCAGATAGAATTGGATTCATAAAACAAAATTAGAAAAATCGTGTAATTTTTAAATGATTTACAATTTTTTATAATCGAAAGCATTTTATTATTTTTACATCTTGGTTACTTATAGTATTAACATTAAATATTTACGATATGTCAGGTCATAGTAAATGGTCGAAAATTAAAAGAGCAAAAGGGGCAAATGATGCAAAGCGATCAAAAATGTTTTCGCGAATTGTAAAAGAAATAACAATTGCTGTAAAGGAAGGCGGGCCTGATCCGGAATCAAATCCCAGACTACGTTTGGCAATGAATAATGCAAAAGGGGTTAATATGCCCAAGGATAATATCGAGAGAGCAATTTCAAAAGCCGATAAAGAAGGTGATAATCTGGAAGAGATGAATTTTGAAGGATATGCTCCAAATGGGGTTGCTGTTTTTGTGGAATGCTTAACCGATAATAAAAACAGAACTGTAAGTAAGGTTCGGGCTATTTTTACTAAATACAATGGTAGTTTAGGAACGAACGGGTCGTTATCATTTCTATTCGATACAAAGGGCATTTTTACCTTTCCAAAAACAGATAACATTGATTTGGATGAAATTGAACTTGAAATTATTGATGCCGGTGCCGAAGATATTGAAGTGGAAGATGAATTTATTACAATTACCACAGCAAAGGAAGATTTTGGTAGTGTGCAGAAAAAACTGGATTCAATGGGAATTGAAGTTGAAAGTGCCGGATTGCAAAGAATCCCAAACGATACCAAAACACTGGATGTGGACACATCATTAAAAATTATGAAAATGATCGATGCTTTTGAAGATGAAGAGGATGTTCAGAATGTGTATCATAACCTTGAACTTACCGACGAAGTAGCTGCAGCAATGGATTAAATAAAGTTTGAATATAAGACTACGGCCATTTCAATATTCTGATTTGGCCGTTTTTTATGCATTAAACAATAAACTTTTACATAAAAAGATTTTGATAAAATGTATTGTATTTCTAATTTTTAATACTATATTTATAGATAATATTTTATCTGTAAATTAACATATAAGACATAATGGATAATATCTTATCAGATAATAAATTTACATTAGATGATTTCAATCCACGATCTATTGCTGAAAATATTGCTAAAAGGCTTAAACAAAGAAGAATTGAGCTAAATATTACTCAAAAAGATTTAGCGGAAAGGTCTGGTGTTAGCTATGGATCAGTTAAAAGGTTTGAAACTACTCATGAAATTTCATTAAAAAATTTGCTTATGATAGCTGTTGTTTTAAATGCAACAGAAGAATTTAAGTATCTGTTTTCGAGAAAACAATATACAAGTATCGACGAAGTTGTAAAACTTTCTGAAGTAAAAAGAAGAAAAAGAGCAAGGTAATAATGAGGAGGAATATTAAAATTGTGTCTGTATTTTGGAATAATGATTTAGTAGGCAGAATTTCTGTTCTTCCAGATAACTTGTGTGTTTTTGAGTACGATAATCAGTTTCTAAAAAATGGAACTTCAATATCACCATTTTATTTACCACTCAAACCAGGCTTATTTACTGCCAAAAAAGAACCTTTTAATGGATTGTTTGGTGTATTTAATGATAGTTTACCTGATGGGTGGGGAACTTTATTAACTAATAGAATGTTAACCGAAAAGGGTTATGATTTATCAGAAATTTCAATTCTCGACCGTTTATGCTTAGCAGGGAATAACGGTATTGGAGCACTTTCATATATTCCTGAATGGAAAATAGAGAGTAAATTTAAATTAACAGACTTAGATCTTATTGCAAAAAGGATAGAGCAAATATTGAATTTTAGTAATTATGAGAACCTTCTAGAGTTATATGAAATGGCTGGCTCGTCGGGAGGGGCAAGACCAAAAGTATTTACAAAAATTGATCATAAAGACTGGATAGTAAAGTTTAAGTCGTCGGCAGATCCCGATAACATAGGAGAAATGGAATATGACTATTCTTTAGTTGCGAAAAAATGTGGGATTGAAATGAGTGAAACAAAATTATTAAATGGTAGGTATTTTGGAACACAACGTTTTGATATTAACAATTTACAAAAATTTCATGTTCACAGTGCTGCAGGTTTATTATATGCTAGTCACAGGGTACCTTCTCTGGATTATTCGGAGTTAATAAAAGCTGTGTATGCATTAACGAATGATATTAATGAAGTATATAACTTGTTTAAGTTGATGGTTTTTAATGTTATAACAAAAAATAAAGATGATCACGCCAAAAATTTCTCATTTATATATAAAAATGGTAAATGGCAACTTTCTCCGGCATACGATTTGGTTAAAAGTTTTGGGTTTAATAATCAGCATACAACAACTATTCTGGGCAAGGGAAATCCGACTAAAGAAGATATTTTTAAGTTAGGCGAGAAGGCTAATTTAAATCACAAAAAAGTCAAGAGTATATACAATCACATATTAACAGAAACCCTTGAGCTGCGTGAAAAATACTCTGTTTGATCGACTATTGGGCTATTCATAGATATTTTTACATAAACTTGAATGCTTTACTTCCAAACATTCACCATACATCTTCTATTTATAAAAATGTTGGTTTATTATCTTTATTATTCAGTTGATTCCTTTACAGATTATTGTATTTTTATCACTCCTTAAAGTTCAAATTATGGATAAGAAATATATACTTTCTTTGGATCAGGGAACTTCAAGTTCCCGATCGCTATTATTCGATAAAAATACTGAAATTGTAGCCTGGGAGCAAAGTGAGTTTAAGCAGTATTATCCCAAGGCAGGATGGGTTGAACATGATCCTTTCGAAATATGGGAATCGCAAATTACCACTGCAAAAAATGTTCTGAATAAAGGAGAAATAAAACCAGAAGATATTGCTGCTATTGGAATCGCAAATCAGCGCGAAACACTAATCATGTGGGATAAAAATACAGGTGAGCCTGTTTACAGGGCGATTGTCTGGCAGGATAAGCGAACAGCAGATTTATGCAAAAAGTTGACTAAAAAAGGTTGGACTGATTATATTAAAGAAAACACGGGATTGGTAATTGATTCTTATTTCTCTGCCACAAAAATTCATTGGATCTTAAATATAGTTCCAGGGGTTAAAGAAAAAGCTAAAAAGGGTGATATACTGGCTGGTACAATAGATACCTGGCTGGTTTGGAAATTGTCCGGTGGTAAATTGCATATTACCGATTATTCCAATGCTTCGCGCACCATGCTTTTTAATATTCGCACACTGGAGTGGGATAAGCAATTGTTGGAATTATTTGACATTCCTGAAATCATTTTGCCCGAGGTAAAAATGTCATCGGAAGTGTATGGATATACCGATAAGGAAATCTTTGGAGAACAAATAGCTATTGCCGGAATAGCGGGCGATCAGCAAGCAGCCCTTTTTGGCCAGGCTTGTGTTTCCGATGGCATGGCAAAAAACACCTATGGTACTGGTTGTTTCATGCTAATGAATACTGGCGAGAAATTTGTAGAATCGAAGTCGGGTTTGCTTACTACCATTGCCTGGGGTATTGATGGAAAAATTAACTATGCATTAGAAGGAAGTGTTTTTATTGCAGGAGCAGCTATCAAATGGTTACGCGATGCGCTGAAATTAATAAAGAATGCTGCTGACACAGAACAAATTGCTTATGATACAGAAGATACCGAAGAAGTGTATGTGGTTCCGGCATTTTCGGGCCTGGGAGCGCCTTATTGGGATATGTATGCTCGCGGAGCAATACTGGGTTTAACACAAGGTGTAACAGATAAGCATATCGTTCGTTCTACTTTGGAGTCATTGGCATATCAAACCATGGATGTATTAAATGCTATGGAAAAAGATTCGGGTATTAAATTAAAATCATTAAATGTAGACGGAGGTGCCTGTGCAAATAATTTTTTAATGCAATTTCAGGCCGATCTTTTAAATGTGAATGTTAACAGGCCCAAAAACATAGAAACCACTGCATTAGGAGCGGCATTTTTGGCAGGGCTGGCGGTTAAATTTTGGTCGATAAACGAAATTATTGAGCAGCGCGAAATAGAACGTACATTTAATCCGTTGATGAAAGAAGAGAAACGTAAAAGATTATATGCCGGTTGGCAAAAAGCTGTTGAAAAAGCAATGAACTGGCAACAATAAAAAAGAACTATGAAAAAAATAAAAAATACGCTTAGAATTGTTTTAGTTGTTATTCTGTTAACCGGCTGTAATGCTTACAAGTCTATTAATATTACCGGGGTTGATCAGGTTGAGTTTAAAGGCATGATAGATAATAAAATTAGCTTATTACTGAAAGTGCCCATAGAAAATCCAAACTGGTATAGAATCAGAATTAAATCGATGGATTTTGACGTAACTATTAACGGAGCTTACCTGGGTAAGATGAAAAACGCAGAACAAATCATAATTCCCGGAAAATCAGATACATTACAAACATTCCCGGTTGATATTTATGTGAAAAATCTGTTTGGTGCCATGTCAACATTAAATAAGATGAGGAAATCAAAAAGTGTTGAAATGCAAATAGAAGGTGATATGAAGGTAAGAGCATTGCTATCGGGAAAAACCATTAAAGTATCAGAAAAACAAAGAGTGAGTCTTTAATTTCGAATGATGGTTTTTTTCTGATTAGATAAAAAATTTAACTAATTTTGCATTGGTAATTCCAATATTATTATGGTAAAAATCAGAACATTATTTTCAGTTGTTTTTGTATTCATACTCAGTGCTGGCTTGTTTGCCCAAAGTACGAATTCCGAAGATATTTTAACTAAGCTTCAGACACAGCAGCCCGGTCAGGGTGACGTGGTTGTGTTTCAGGATATGCGAATTAACGAATTGCTGTATAATCATTTAGAGCAAAACAAACGAAAAGAAGGTGTTCCTGGTTATAGAATAAGAATTTATTCCAATTTGGGAAACACAGCCCGTGACGAATCACAAGATATAAAAGCTCGTTTTTACGGATTATTTCCAGAGATACCTATTTATAGAGAATATGACAGTCCCTATTTTAAAGTGTATGTAGGCGATTACCGAACTAAAATTGATGCCTTGGAAGATTTTAAAAATATTCGTAGAATTTTTCCGGCAGCTTTTATTGTACCCGATAAAATTAATTATCCCAAAATCGAAGACTAAAACTGATCATATGCCAAGCATTCAGGATATCAGTAAACTACAAAAGCTTTCTTTAGAAATAAGAAAAGATGTTATCCGAAGCCTGGCCGAAGCAGGATCAGGCCATTTAGGAGGATCGCTGGGATTAGCTGATATTTTTACTTGTCTTTATTTTAATATTTTAAATCATAAACCGGAAAATCCGGATTGGGAGTATCGCGACCGACTGATCTTATCTATTGGACATGTGGCGCCGGTTTATTACACTGCCCTGGCTCATTCAGGATATTTCGACAAATCGGAGTTAATGACTTTACGTAAGTTAGGATCGCGTTTGCAGGGGCATCCCGGAAAAGAGCACGGATTACCTGGAATTGAATTATCTTCCGGATCGTTAGGACAGGGTTTGTCCGTAGCGGTGGGGTTAGCTCTTGCTGCCAAAATGGATAAAAAAAACTGGCGAGTATATTCCATTCATGGAGACGGTGAATTGCAAGAGGGTGCAATTTGGGAAGCTGCAATGAGTGCAGCACATTATAAACTGGATAATTTAATTGCTTTAGTCGATCGCAATGAAGTACAGATTGATGGTAAAACATCAGATGTAATGAATATTGAGCCGCTAAAAAACAAATGGGAATCGTTTGGCTGGAATGTGCTGACTTGCAATGGACATAAGCATCAGGAAATTATTGATACATACCTAATGGCAAAGGAATATACCGGGAAACCTTCTGTAATAATTGCTAAAACATCCATGGGAAAAGGGATTAAATTAATCGAGAATGATTACACCTGGCATGGTAAAGCTCCCGATAAAAAGCAAATGAAAGAATTTATTTCTGAATTAGAAAAGAATTATTAGAATGTTTCAGTTAAAGCAATTAAAACCTACACGATTTGGATTTGGAGAAGGACTTCAGTTGCTGGGCGAGAAATATCCTGAGATTGTTGTTTTAGGAGCAGACATTACATCTTCGGTAAGCGCCGATTATTTTAAAAATAAATTTCCGGATCGTTTTTTTTCATTAGGTATTGCAGAACAAAATATTATGGGAGTGGCAGCAGGAATGGCTCTGGCAGGTAAAATACCTTTTGCTTCGACCTATGGGGTTTTTTCGGCATTAAGAACTACCGATCAGATTCGTATTTCGGTATGCTATAATAATTTGCCTGTTAAAATTGGTGGAGCACATGCAGGAATTTCTGTAGGTCCCGATGGAGCAACTCATCAGGCTTTGGAAGATATTGCCATCATGCGCTCCTTGCCCAATATGACGGTTTTATCACCCTGTGATGCAACACAAACCAGGCTGGCTACAATGGCATCGGTAGAGCAGGTGAAAGGCCCGGTATATATTCGCTACGGACGCGAAGCAGTGCCTGATTTTACATCCGATGATATGACTTTTGAACTTGGGAAAGGACAAACCTTAAACGATGGAAACGATTTATCTATAATTGCTACGGGTCACTTGGTTTGGGAGGCTTTGCAAGCTGCTTATCAGCTCCGAAAACAAAACATTCATGCTCGTGTTATTAATATACATACTATAAAACCCATTGATCAGGAGATCATTATTAAGGCAGCAAAAGAAACAGGATTAATTATTACTGCCGAAGAACACCAGATTTATGGTGGTTTGGGAAGCGCTGTTGCCGAAGTTCTTGTTAAATTTGCCCCGGTTAAGGTTCATATGATCGGAATGAACGATCAGTTTGGAGAATCGGGTAAACCAGAAGAACTAATGCAAAAATATGGAATGAAAGCAGACAATATTATTCAAGCTGCCATTAAATTAATAGAAAAGCACAATTTACACTAGTTAATAAATACAAAATGAGCGATCAACTTACACACGAATGCGGTATTGCCTTAATCAGATTATTAAAACCCCTGGAATATTATCAGTCGAAATATGGTTCCTGGATGTATGGTTTGCAAAAGTTGTATCTTTTAATGGAAAAGCAACATAATCGGGGACAGGATGGGGCCGGGCTGGCAACGTTGAAGTTTGATCTATCTCCCGGCAAAAAATACATCAACCGATTTCGAGCGAATGGTGGTTCGCCTATCAAGGAAGTGTTTGCCAAGGTAAATACATTTCACGAGCGTGTGGAAGAAAAAAATCCGGATTTATTAAACGATCCTGTGTGGGCGAGAGAAAACCTGCCATCGGCAGCCGACGTATATTTGGGACATTTGCGCTATGGGACATTTGGTGGCGATGATATTGAGTTTGTACAACCCATTATGCGCGAAAATAATTGGAAGTCAAGAAACTTAATTTTGGCTGGCAATTTTAACATGACCAATGTGGATGAGCTTTTTAAAAGCCTGATAGAATTTGGTCAACATCCAAAAGAATACTCTGATACCGTAACTTGCCTTGAGAAAGTCGGTCACTTTTTGGATGAAGAAAATCAGTTACTTTTCCGCCAGTATAAAAACGATGGCTTTTCGAATAAGGAAATTTCAGATCTTATTGCAAAAGACCTTGATTTAAGAAAGGTATTACACGAAGCAAGCAAAGATTGGGACGGGGGTTATGCTATGGCAGGAGTGATTGGACATGGAGATGCGTTTGTAACACGCGATCCATGGGGAATTCGACCTGCTTTTTATTATAAAGATGAAGAAATTGTTGTGGTTGCTTCGGAGCGTCCGGTAATACAAACCGTAATGAATGTTAGAGCAGAAGATGTGGAAGAAGTTAAACCCGGCGAAGCTCTGATCATTAGAAAAGACGGATCGGTGAAGTCTGAAGAAATTAGAATCCCGCAAAAGCGCAGTTCCTGTTCATTTGAGAGAATCTATTTTTCGCGTGGTAGTGATAAGGATATTTACCAGGAAAGAAAGCAGCTGGGCCGTTTGCTGGTTCCGCAAATTATGAAGGCAATTGATCATGATATTGAAAATACGGTATTTTCATTTATACCAAATACCTCCGAAACAGCATTTTATGGTATGGTTGATGAGTTAAAAAATTACCTGCACATTGAGCAGCGTAATGAGATTCTAAAAATAGGAGATAAAATAAATGAACAGGATTACGACCGAATCATGTCGAGAAAAATCCGAGTGGAAAAGATTGCTATAAAAGATATTAAGTTAAGAACCTTTATATCACAGGATAAAGGTCGAAACGATCTGGTAGGCCATGTTTACGATATCACCTATGGAACCATTCGCGAAGGAGTAGATAATCTGGTAATTATAGATGATTCCATAGTTCGCGGAACAACGCTACGCGAAAGTATCTTACGGATTTTAGACCGCTTAAAGCCTAAGAAGATTGTAGTTGTATCTTCATCTCCACAAATCCGCTATCCCGATTGTTATGGTATTGATATGGCCAAGTTAGGTGATTTTGTTGCCTTTAAAGCTGCCATTGAGTTACTAAAAGAATCAGGGAAGGAGAGCATTATTAATGATGTGTATAAAAAATCAAAAGCACAGGAGAATCTTCCAAAGGAACAAATTGTAAACTATGTAAAAGAAATTTTTAAACCATTTACCCCGGAAGAGATTTCTATAAAAATAGCTGAGTTGTTAAAGTCGAAAGAAGTAAAAGCAGATGTGGAAATTGTTTTCCAAACGATTGAAAACCTGCATGCAGCTTGTCCTAACGATACCGGCGATTGGTATTTTACCGGGAAGTATCCAACTCCGGGTGGAAATAAAGTGGTAAACAAATCATTTATAAACTATATCGAAGGGAAAAATCAAAGGGCTTATTAAAATTAAAAAACAAATGGTGCTTTTGGCGCCATTTGTTTTTCTATCTTTTCGTGAATTTATCGTTTAAACTTAAAGACCTTTAATAACTTGTTTTTAATGTAAGTTTCAATGTGTCTTTCTTTTTTAGCAGGGAAAATATCATTGATTGTAATCATAATCCCAGATTCTTCAACATCTCCAAAGGCCTTGTTAATAGCTGTTCCAAAAAACTTCATCGATGGAGAAAGATTCATGTAAGCATTAATTAGTGGTGGAATGTTTAAACCAAATCCACGGACCTTTTTTTGCAGAATTTTATAATTTTCTTTGTATGTTTTTCCAGTAAAAACCGATTTCATCTTTTCAACATCAATTCCTAAGTCCAAAGGGTTTTTGGGAACAACCATATTTTCATTATCAGGAAAATGGCTATTCAGAAAATATAAAATCATATTACGGGCATCACGATTATAGTGCGGATACATGGTAACTTTTCCAAAATAATACTTTATTTCAGGGTGTTCAATTACCAAAGCACCCAGTCCATCCCATAAATTATCCAAAGCAAACAGTGCTTTTCTGCCAGCAGAAGCCGATTGGTACTTCGGTTGAATAAACGATCGGCCAAGCTCAATCATATATGGTAAGTGGGTTTTATTAAAACTTTCCGAAAAAGTAAAAAGTTTCGAAGTGGCAAGATTTTCTGCATCGGTTGTGTGGTCGCAAACATGCAACCTGTACCCTCCTAAAATCTCTCTGTCTTCAGGATCCCACGAAATTAATTGTTCATAGGGTTCTTCTTGTGTATCAAACGTATCAATATCAAGCTCTTTACCCGTGCCGCCTCCTGCATTCCGAAAAGTAAGTTCTCGTAAACGTCCTACTTCCCGCATAATATTGGGCGAATTATGATAATTTATAATATACAGTTCGTTTCCTCCGTTATTGGTTTTTCGCAAAAACCTTTCAGGAGTTAACTCCTTTTCGATAAGATTCTTATCTACCGCTTCAATTACGTCTTTCATTATGGTATATAATGGTTTGGTGCAGCAAATTTACAACTTTTTTATTTTACTACTTTAAAAGGTGTCTGATTACTTACGGGCAATGAGTAAACATAATTCTTAACTTTTTGAGCCCATTCTTTTGCATTTAACGATTTGTCAAATGTTTGATATGGAATAGGCTTGCCAAAATTTACGGTAATTTTTCTGTCTTTTTGCTTAAATACCTCGTCAACAAGGTAAAACATTTCCAGGTTCGTTTTTATTCCCAGCCATCCTCTAATATTAGATAAATTATAAAAGAAATTAGAGTTTCTTCCTGTAATAAAAGCAGGAACAATATCTCTTTTATACTTTACAGCCTTGGTAATAAAACTTTTTTTCCATTCAAGATCAATAATTTCTCCTTTTATTTTTCTGGAGCACAAACCTGCTGGAAAATTTAATATTTGAGCATCGGATTCAAAAGCATTTTCAATGTTCTTAAAATATGCTGATGATTGTCTTCCATGTTTATTTACAGGAATAAAAATTGGATGGAGATTTTCCAATGTCATCAATATATCATTTACCAAAAACTGAATATTCGGATGAACCTGTCCGATAACATGCGCAAAAACAATACCGTCTAACCCGCCAAGTGGATGATTTGCAACAAATATGTGGCGTCCATCTTTGGGAATGTTTTCTTCTCCGTTTACAATAATTTCAAGATTAAAATAATCGATAATGGCTTTAACATAATCTAAACCAAATTTATCGCCAATTGCAGGTATAATCTCATTAATCTCTTTTTGGTGTACTATTCGTTCGATGTAACTGAAAATAAATCCGGGGATCATTCTGGCAACTTTCGGATTTTTGCTTTTAAAAACTTCTCGTACATTAACTTTCTGCATCATTATGTTTTTTATTAATGCTATAATACAAAAATAAAACATTTATTTAGAAGTTCGATCGTTTTAGGGTATATGTAGAATCAGATATTTTGAAAAAGATTGATTAGAATGGTTAAATTTTGATTCCGTTCTTTTCGAATCATTACGATTGAAGCTTGACATGGAATAACTATTTAATCATCGTTTTTTTTATCATTTAAATAAATTGGATGATTCTAATAAGGAGTTCCCTGTAGCCGTTTTTCTTTAAATGCTTCCATGTACCACTCAAATTCATCCAGAAAGCGTTGTGCCGAAGGTTCTGTAAATTTGTTTTTCGGTACCAGGTTTTCGTCAAAAAAGCTTCCGATAACCGGGAAAGGCAACATGGATGAAATAGCAGGCATCCCGAGTTCGCCTAAAATAACCCTTAAATGAACCGCTGAGCGCACACCTCCAAAATTTCCTGCCGAATAAGATGCAATGGCCGATGGTTTAAAATAATACTCTGTTTGAAAATGGTCGAGCAAATTCTTTAATGCTGGTGGAATACTATGATTGTATTCTCCGGTTACGATTAAAAAACCATCTGAATCTTTAAACTTCTGAGCCAGCTTCTCCATATTTTCAGGAGCTTTTCCCTGCTCATATTCTTTATACATTTTATCGAGAAATGGCAGATTGTATTCCATCGGATCAATAAAATGAACCTTAATATTTCTTTCCTGAAGTTTCTTCTCAAGGTATTTGGCAGCTTTTATACCCTGGCGTTCAGTGCGAACCGATCCATATAGAAGACTGATTGTTATATCACTTTTACTCATTTCTTTATGTTTTTCTGATTAATAATTTTATTTTTTTACCCAGAGTGAATCCACAAAATAATTACGGCGGTCTGTAAAATTCTTTTCAACTTTAAATCCATATTTTTGGGCAAGAAACCGGATGGTCTCTAAATTGAATTTTTGTGATAATTCCATATAGATAGCTTCGTCTTTTTGAAAATGAAACATCTTTTCCAAAGCGGCTATATAAACGGATTGCTCTTTGGTTGATATCAGAAAACTTTTAGTTTCTCCTGATTGTTCATCGTATTGGGCTATATGTCGGAATGTTCCCATATCAAAATCCGCATCCAGTTCATTATTAATTCGTGTCAGGTGATTCAAATTAAAATCCCGGGTAAATCCATGCGGATCGTCATAGGCATTAAGAATGATGTCTTTCGATTTTTTAAGGTCGAAACCAATGAGCAGTTTATCATTTTGTTGGATTAAGTCCGATAGCTGGCTTAAAAACTGGTGGCGCTCATCTTCCATAAAATTCCCGATATTGGAACCCAAAAATAGAAATACCTTGTTATTATCAGAATCATGATTCAGCTCATTCATCATTTTAAAGTAGTCGCCGGTTTTGAATTTGGTCTTTAGTTCAGGAAGTTCAGCCTTTAATTTTTTACACAGATTTTCATTGGCTTGCCGGCTGATATCTACCGCCACATATTTAAAATCGACTTGATGTTCAACAAAATGATCGAGAAGGATTTTCGTTTTTAAACCGTCACCCGATCCCAACTCAACCAATTCAAAAGGAGTATTTCCGTTTACAAACAGATCTTTCATTTCTGATTTATACTGTGTAAAAATCTCAAATTCGCAATCGGTAAGGTAATACTCGGGCATTTGCATAATATTCTGAAAAATTTTACTACCCTTGTCATCATAAAAATATTTGGGCAACAAAAATTTCTGATCGGCAGACAAACCCTTTAAGGTATCCTGAGCGAAGGTGCTTAATTTTGTGAGTTGTTCCATAATTTTTTTAAAGTGAATAAGCGATTTTACTTGTTTATTTCTACTTTCTGGTATACAGGAACTCCTGTTTCGTATGGATTTTCAGGATTGTTGCTCCACTCGAACCATCCCCCGTCATAAACCGAAACCCTGGGCCATCCCATGAGCCAGGCATTGAACCAGGCTTCGCTCCCACGCCAACCTGTTCCACAATAAAAAGCCAGGTGTTTATCGGGTGTGATTCCATTATGAATCCATATTTCAGCGGTTTCATGAAATTCGCGTGTGGTGTGATCGAAATTTCTGTAGTTTTCCATGTGATAAGCATCCGATCCACAATCGGCAAAAACAGCTCCGGGTATTCTTCCTTTTGCTTCGATGTAATTGTATCCGCTAACTTCTCCAATATACTCCGGATAACTGCGTACACAAACCAGCTCGGAATCAGTTGCTTTCAACATTTGTTTAGCTTCAGGCGTATCGACGGCCAGTTCGGGACGAGCAGGAATTTTAACACCAAACTCCTTAACCGGAATTTTGGGTTCGTCGGTATATGAAATTTCGAAACCTGCGTCCTGCCACGATTGAAACCCACCATTTAAAATACGCACATCTTTAACTCCGGCATACAACATGATAAAGGCATTTCTAATGGCACCGATATCACCGGCTGCGCTTCCCGGAAATTCATCGGCATTATCAGGAAACATGAATTTTCCGTATAAAACAACGGTAGTATCAGCTGTAATGCCATGTTTTTCAAGTGCTTCTTTTAATTCTTCGGGCGATCGCCTGTTCCATGTTTCAGGAGCTTCGAGCGCCAAAGTATCCATGTCGATAGCTCCGGAAATATGCCCGCTTAAATAAGCATCACGATTACGGTAATGCGAATGAATTATTATAAATTTGTTATTATCATAATGTTGTGGCCTGCTGCCCGAAATAAGCTCATTTACCCACTCTGCCGAAACCAGGTTTTTAAATCGCTCCAGTTTTTGCATAGGAAGTTCTTCATTTGCTGACCAATCATTTACAAAATCATAATAAACCAATACTTTTTTGTATCCTGATTTGAAAAACCTATCTGCAAGCTGATCAATTTCATTACGATCATATCCGTAAATGATGATCTCATGTTCGGGTAGGATCTGTTTTTTACGCACCATTTCTATCCAATCGATGTAGTTGCTCCACTTAAAAGGCAAACTTTTGGCATTTTGAATATGTCCGCCGCGGACTTCGTTTTTAAGTTGCCAGCCATTGTAAGCTTCGACCGGACGAATATCAATAATTTTTGATAATTGATCATTCAATTTGTTTTGTAATTCTCGTGTTGTAATCTGAAGTAATTTTGAACTCATTG
>CAYVEW010000042.1:0-25773 GCA_964450375.1 uncultured Bacteroidales bacterium | reverse complement strand
TTCGGGTTGGATTAAAAAATACCCTGGCCAAATACAATGTAAATTCGGTTGAAGACGTGCGTGAGTTGCTGGGAAAATTAGGTGGGTAAGAGTGCTTTGTGAGTTTTTTTTGGTGCGCTATTTTCTATTTATGAGCATAGCATTTCCAATCACTCGAAATGTGTAAACTATTGAGTGTAATAGTATCACTTTTTAAACAATAAGAAAAATTAATGAAAGCAAAATTAATCATCGATATTCAGACAGGATTAACCAAAAGGGATAGTTTGTATAATCGTAATGTTTTTTTTGAAACGGTAAATTCAGCAATTAGCATGTATAGAAAATCCGGACATCTTATTGTTTTTATTCAGCATAATAATAAAGTATTACAGACTGGTACAGATGATTGGAAAATAGACACTAATTTGCACAAGGATGATTCGGATTGCGTAATTCAAAAAAACATGGTAATGCATTTCAAAAAACTGAACTCAAAGGTTTGCTTGAAAAGAATCAGATTAAAGAAATACTTATGTGTGGATTAACTACACATGGATGTGTTAAATATTCATGTATTGGTGCTGTCGAGAATGGTTTTGACACCTGCCTGTTGCGAAATGGACATACAAATCTTAACAAAGATGCTGCTACGTAAATATTAACCACAGAATTAGAATTGGTAAAGTTAGGTGTGAAATTAGTTGATTTAAAAGTGTAATTTTTGCAGGATATCTTTATTCCATTAGAGTTTGTAGAGATCAATTATTGCGTTATATTTGAACATATACAAAAAAGAGTATCTGTTTTTACATTAGTTGAAACAGATACTCTTTTAATTTTAAATAGTTCTATAACTTAATTATTTTTTGATTATTTTTTTATTTATCGTTCTTTCATTATCGGTAATTTTAACAATATAAATCCCGCTTTTTAATTCTTTCATATTAATAATTTCTTTTTTATTGTTAGAATTTTTATTGATTAATGCACATCCATTTATATCTAAAACAGATATTATTGTGTTTTTATTTAGTCCTGATAATTCAAGATAATCATATACAGGGTTGGGAAATGCTTTTATAGATTCAATTTGAAATGGATCACCATATCCAGTAGTTTCTTCGACTTCAAAATTAAGAATGTACCTTATTTGTCTATTATCAAATGAAATAACGTCAAGTACATATTCTCTTTCAGTATTCAAATATTGTTCTGAAGATTCACTCACTATAGAATTAAAATGAAAACTAAATTTATGTCCAGCAATTTTAAAATAAGGTTTAAAATACTTCGTTCCGTTAAATTCGGGAATCTTTACAACAACCTTTTTATTTTCATGATCTATTTCTCCAGCATATTTCACATCATCAACAATTACACCAAAAGAATAAAAAGCAAACTCGGATAAAGGAAATACTTGGAACTCGCATGCAGTATCTGTCTCAGCAAGTAAAACATCTCCATTAACACAAGGAATTATAAAATGAAATGGAGAATCCTTTAAATACGGAATGGAAATCTTACCAGAAACTTTTCCTTCTAAGTTTTCATTTAGATTATTTATCTTGATTGTATCGTAATATGCGATGAAATAATTATACTCACCTCTAATCGGTGTTTCAAAAACAGTATCTGCACTAATTTTTAAACTATTTTCGGAAATATAACCTAACCATTCAGAATCTGATTTTTTTGATGTAGCGATATAATTATTCGATATTTTAAAATTAAAGGTATCTTCTTTTTCAATCTGATCGAATTTAAAATTGTTTAAATAGACCCCTTTCCATTCCAATGAATCCTGAAATACTCCGGGTGACAGATCGTCACTAAAATCAAAAACACAGGAAGAAGTTGAAATAGAAATCTGTTCGTCTAATTTTACGCTGCCACCTGAGTTAGAGCTTATATAATCTAATTCATTTGAATTATCGGGAATATTTATTGTTAATGTATCGTCATTATGTAAATATTTAATCTTCCCATAATAGGATGGTTTATATCTCGAACTATTAATATAAATGTTACTACTATTCGAAAATTCAAAGATTTTATTATTTAATTTGACAGTATCACTAAAATTAATTGATCCTAAAATATTATCGCTATCCTGCGAATATCTTACCCAGCCGTTAACATTACTTCTTATAGTATCATCATTGAATTCCTGAAGAACAATGGATTTGCATTTAACCCTTTCAGTTCCGTAAGGATAAATTATAAGTGAATCAATGTAAAGAGTAGTAGGGAGTAAACCATGCACATCATAAATACTTAAGTTTAATGTATCTTTAAAGCTTCCATTTACCTCTCCTCTTCTCATGAAAATTTCGGCACCGGAACGTTCAATTTTTATTTTTTCGAACATAACATCAACTCTTTTTCCACGAGTGGAAATGTAACCCATTCCGGAAATTGTATCCCAGTCTGCATCTGCCCGAGTAAATTTTGTGGCATAAATACGTCTTTTATCCGATTTAAAATAATAACATAATAATGGCCCTTCAAATGTATTAACGCTGCTTTGTGCAACCAAAGTATCATTAGTAAATGCTTTCACCTGCCAGGCAAAATGTTGAGCAGTAGCAAAATAAATTGAATCTAGATTTATTATGTATTCAGTAGTAGCGGTTAAAGAATCTGTTACATACTCAACATAAGGCTGATGTTCTATTATTGCATCATTTGGATTATCCGATAAATCTATCTTTACTATTTTAAAGTAATATATATACTTCTGATTTTCAACTAAATTATCTGGGGCTTCCCACTTAAAGTTTTTACTACCCCCCAAAACCAATTGACCTCCATTCTCAGGTAAAGTTAAATTGATGTTTTGAGCATTTACAGCTATAATTTGAATTAAAAGTACAAGGGTTAAAATTAGAGTTTTCATATCTTATCTTATAATTGCTTAAATAACACTTTATAAAAAAGAGCCTTAATTTCTTAAGGCTCTCTGTGGTGCCACTCGGGATCGAACCAAGGACACACGGATTTTCAGTCCGTTGCTCTACCAACTGAGCTATGGCACCGTTTTTTACTCAATTGCGAGTGCAAATATAACCGAAAAAATCCTTTTACAAAATATTTTTCACCAATTTTTAAAAAATCTTAAATGCAGCATTTCTTTCTCTTTATTATTATTTTGATTGCTAACTTTTTATAATTTTGCAGCAGATACAATTTATGTGATGGATTACGAGAGTTATACACTGGAGAACGGAATAAGAATCATTCATTTACATTCGGAATCGGCAGTTGGGCATTGTGGCTTAATGATTAATGCCGGCTCGCGCGACGAAGGTGAGCATGAGCACGGAATGGCTCACTTTATTGAACACGCTATTTTTAAAGGAACCAAAAAACGAAAAGCGTATCATATTTTAAGCCGTATGGATGATGTAGGTGGCGAAATCAATGCATATACCAGCAAAGAAGAAACTACCATACATACTTCGTTTCTAAAAAACGACTACGAGCGTGCAATTGAACTGATTTCTGATATTGCTTTTAACTCGGTTTTTCCCGGTAAAGAAATTAACCGCGAGAAAGAAGTAATTATCGAAGAGATCAATTCGTACAAAGATGATCCGGCAGAATTGATTTTCGATGATTTTGAAGAATTGATTTTCAGAGATCAGCCCCTTGGAAAAAATATATTGGGTAATGCCAAAGATTTAAGGCGTTTTACAAAAAAAGATATTGAATCGTTTATTCAGAATAATTACCACACCGACGAGATGGTTCTCTGCTCGGTGGGTGATATATCTTTTAAGAAGTTCCAAAGGCTGGCAGATAAGTATTTTGGCAGTATTCCTTCTAATCCGAGATTAAAGAAAAGAACCAGACTGGAAAACTATTTGCCACAGGTAAAAACGGTTAAAAAGAAAACCCATCAAACACATTGCATCATTGGAAATATTGCATACGATACGCATCACAAAAAAAAGGTGGCATTAACATTACTGGATAATATGTTGGGCGGGCCGGGCTTAAACTCTCGACTGAGTATGTTGCTTCGCGAAAAGCATGGCTATGCATATCATGTGGAGTCGAACTATACTCCTTACAGCGATACGGGTGTTTTTTCGCTGTATTTTGGCACCGATAAGGAGAATTTTGAAAAATGTATTAAGCTTATTAAAAAAGAGTTTGAAGCATTTCGTACCAAAAAACTGGGAACAGTGCAATTAAGGAAAGCAAAACGACAACTTTTTGGCCAAATTGCGATTAATTCCGAAAACAATGCAAATCTGACCCTGGCTATAGGTAAAAGCTTTTTGCTTTTTAACCGGGTAGATGATTTACAAACCATTAAGAAAAAAATAGAAGCGGTTACGGTTGATGATATACAGCAGGTAGCCAATGAAATATTAGCCATTGATAAAATGTCGATGCTGGTTTATCAATAGAAGAGTATAATATTTCAGGCATTCTGGGCAATTTTGAAATTTTAGGCGCTTTAGGCATTTTTACATTTTAGGCAATTATAAAGTATACAAGCATGTCCGATTTCTTTTATAACATAGAACAATATATTCTCGACCATTCCGATGCGGAAGATCCGGTGTTGGCTGAACTGAACCGTGAAACCAATTTAAAAATCCTTCGTCCGCGAATGCTTTCGGGTCATTTGCAGGGTAAAATTCTCGAGATGATTAGTAAAATGATACAACCTGAAAGAATTTTGGAATTGGGAACCTACACGGGATATTCGGCTATTTGCCTGGCTAAAGGATTAAAACCGGATGGATTGTTGTATACCATTGAAATTAATGATGAGTTAGAAGATTTTATTAGAAAGTATATACAAAGAGCAGAACTAGACAACAAAGTAAAATTGCACTTTGGCGATGCACGGCAAATTGTTCCGGAGATCAACCAGCAATTTGATTTGGTTTTTATTGATGCTGATAAAAGGGAGTATCTGGAATATTATCATATGGTATTGAATTATGTTAAGCCTGGCGGATTTATATTAGCCGATAATGTACTATGGAGTGGTAAAGTTGTTGAGCTCGACCAGCCCGATGATGAGTACACTAAAGGTATTTTTGATTTTAACAGGTACATTAAGAACGATGATCGGGTTGAAAAAGTGATTCTACCACTGCGCGACGGACTAACTCTTATACGTAAAAAATAAATTACGAAGCATCATCACGTTTGCTAAGTTCTTCCTGCGGTTCAACCTTTTCATCATCATCTAATTTACATGCCAGTAAACCGGCTTTTTTTATTAAGTAATAGGTTGCACCCAGAGCAACAATTAACACACCCAGCCCGATAATGGATGTTCCGCTGTAATCTTCTAACTTTAGTGCAATTACTTTTCGTGCCAGTGCAATGATCGCAACCAACACCACCACTTCAACATGTACCACATTTTCTCGTAAATAAACCTTAATGGTATCCAATAACTCTATCCCGATCAATACAAGCATAAACACTCCGAATAAATCCATTAATTCATCTAAATCAATTAAAAGATAATCGGAGTTAACGATCGTCCGAAACAAATAATATCCAAGTTCAAAAGTTGCCAGTATGAGTATGCCGGCCATCATAAGGATAAGTGTATAAATAATGAATTTTTCTACTTTTCGGGCTAATTTGTTCATCGCTTAAATTTTAAAAGTTGACTTAAAATTAAAAAATATATCGAAAGAATAAGAAAATTACGCAGGCTAATTTTTAAGTAGTGCTTTTTAATTTTCCTATATTTATTTTTTTATTCGTTTTCAATTATGATAAGATTATTGATTCTCTCGCTTGCGGTTTTTGTTAACATTCAATGTTTGGCTAATCCCGGTAAGGGTTTACATCAAATTGTTAATTTAAACAGCAACTGGGTTTTTACTTCGAAAATTTATGGTCAATATTACCCTGCAAGCATTCCGGGGTCGGTGCATACCGATTTGTTAAACAATAATTTAATTGCCGATCCTTTTGTTGGAAAAAATGAACAGCAACTTCAATGGATCGATTCAACCGAATGGATATATAAAACAGAATTTAAAAAACCTAAAGTAAATTCTGGCGATCAGGTCGAAATTGTATTTAAAGGATTAGACACTTATGCAGATGTTTTTATCAACGATTCTCTTTTTATTTCAACAGATAATATGTTTTTGCCCTGGAAAATCAGGATTGATCCGCAGTTTCTAGAGCGAAAGAATACTTTAAAAGTAGTTTTTAAACCTGCATCGAAACATGCTTTCGAAGAATATAAAAAGTTAAATTATGAACTCCCTGGTGGCGAAAGGTCTTGCGTTCGAAAAGCAGCTTATCAGTTTGGTTGGGATTGGGCTCCTAAGTATGTTTCGGCCGGAATATGGCAGGATGTTGAACTGCACGTTTGGAATAAAGCGAAGATAAACAATGTGCAATATTCAGTTGAGAAACTGGATTCTGCAGAAGCAAGTGTTCTATTTAAAATGGAAGTAGAATCCGATCAGGAATTTTTTGGAAGCGTTTTATTGCAGTGTCCTGATTTTAATATCTCTCAGATCATAGAAAAAGTTCCTTTTGCGAAAGGGAAAAGTACGCTTGAGTATGTAATCAGGATTCAGAATCCTGAATTTTGGTGGACTCACAATTTAGGAGAGCCGTTTTTATACCATTTTAATGTGGATATAACACACGATAAGGAGTTGCTCGATCGGGAAAATCTAAAAATTGGCTTAAGAACCATTGAATTGGTTCAGGAGCCTGATCAATATGGGGAATCATTTTATTTTAGATTAAATGGCGTTCCTGTTTTTATGAAAGGAGCAAACTATGTTCCGCAAAGCTCATTTCCAGGATGCGTTTCAGAGCATGATTACCGGCAATTAATTTCGAATGCTAAAAATGCCAATATGAATATGTTGCGTGTTTGGGGTGGGGGAATTTACGAGAAAGATATATTTTACAAGTTGTGCGATGAGTATGGGATTTTGATCTGGCAAGATTTTATGTTTGCTAATACCATGTTTCCTAACGATTCCGTGTTTCTTCAAAACATTAAAAAAGAAGCCGAATTCCAGCTTAATCGATTAAGCAAGCATCCTTCGATTGCCCTTTGGTGCGGCAATAACGAAATTGATGAAGCCTGGCATAATTGGGGTTGGCCAAGAGCTTATTCAAAAACCGATTCCGCTGAGATATGGAATAACTATCAGTATATTTTTCATGATCTGTTACCCGGACTAGTTAAAAACTTTGGTTCAACTATTTCATATACATCAACTTCTCCTTTGTTCGGGCGCGGCAATGGGCGCAGTAATTTCGAAGGCGATAATCATTACTGGTATGTTTGGCACGATGCTTACGATTTCGAATGGTATAACCAGGTTACAGGAAGGTTTATGAGTGAGTTTGGCTTCCAGTCTTTTCCGGCCATGGAAACGATTGGCTTTTTCGATTCTTCCAGCACAAAATCAGCTAACTCCGAAGTAATGCTGGCGCATCAAAAACATCATAAGGGAAACTTTTTAATTAATCATTACATGCAAGACTACTACCCTGTTCCCGATAAATTGGAAGATTTTGTTTACCTGAGCCAGGTCTTGCAAGCCGAAGGAATCAGAACCGGAATATTAGCCCAGCGCAGAGCAAAACCTTTTTGCATGGGTAGTTTGTACTGGCAGTTAAACGATTGCTGGCCTGCTATTTCGTGGTCGGGGATCGATTATTTTGGTAACTGGAAAGCTTTACATCATTTTGCAAAGCAGGATTTTAAAAACATAATTTTAGCTCCGTACCTTTATAATGATTCACTCGAATTGTTTCTTGTTTCTGATAGTTTACATCAGTTAACTGTTCAGGTGCACTTGCAATTGATGGATTTTTATGGTCAGTCGAAAATGAAAAAATCTTTTACAGTTCATGTAAAACCGAATTCCAGTCAAAGTATTTATAAAGTGTCGGTTGCGGAAATTTTAGATGCAAATTCTCCTAAAAATCATTTTATCTATGCTGAACTGGCTTACTCTGAGAATATCATAGATACAAGAACTATATTATTTGATGAACCAAAGAATCTTGATTTAGATGAGAATACTTTTTATTCAAAATATAACAAAATAAAAGGTGGATATGAGATTATTCTTAAATCTGCCATGTTGATTAAATCAATGTGCATTGAACCGCTTACAGAAGGAGAATTATCAGAAAATTTCTTTGATCTTATTCCCGGCAAAGAAAAAAGAATTATTTTTAAGTCTCGGGAGAATTTGGATATTCCACCTAACTATTTTGAATATAAAACATTAAATGAAATTTTAAACGAATATTAAATGCTCGGTAAAATGAGAAAAATATACTTATTAATTGCTATAACCATTTTATTTTTTAACGCGTGTCAGTTTACAAACAATCCTGCAAAACATGTTGATCCTTTTATTGGCACGGGTGGCCACGGACACACTTTCCCCGGAGCAACAGTGCCGTTCGGTATGGTTCAGTTAAGTCCCGATACCCGATTGGAAGGCTGGGATGGATGTTCGGGTTATCATTATTCCGATTCAATTATTTATGGTTTTTCACATACTCATTTAAGCGGGACAGGGGTTGCCGATTATTGCGATATTTTATTTATGCCTACCACCGAAAAATTTTATTTGCAAAATGGTTATCAAACGGATATTGACCAGGGTTATGGCTCACGCTTTCGAAAAGAAACAGAAAACGCTTCGCCGGGTTATTACGCTGTTGTTTTAGATGATTATAAGATAAAAGTTGAGATAACAGCTACCAATCGGGTTGGCTTTCATAAATATAATTTTCCTAAAGATAAACAGGCTTTTGTAACACTGGACCTCGAGCATCGCGATGAAGTTTTAGAATCAAGCTTTAAGCAAATTAACGAATACGAAATTGAAGGTCTACGACGATCGAGCTCATGGGCTAAGGATCAGTATGTTTATTTCGTAGCTCGGTTTAATCAGCCAATTCAGGATTTAATCTTGTCGGTAAACGATACACTAATTGATGTGCCGGAAGCTTATGGCAAAAACATCAAAGTGGCTTTTGATTTTGGCGAACTTAAAAATAAAAACCTGTTGTTAAAGGTTGGGATATCTGCGGTTAGTGTAGATGGAGCCAGAAAAAACCTGGATGCTGAGATTCCGGCCTGGAATTTTAAAAAGATTAGAAAAGAAGCCAAAAGGGCATGGAATAAAGAGTTGAGTAAAATAGATGTGAAATCATCAAAAGAAAATAAAACCATTTTTTATTCGGCTTTATATCACACCATGATTGCCCCCAATACCTTTATGGATGTGGACGGAAAGTATCGTGGCACGGATTTGCAGATACATCAGGCAAACGATTTTACCAATTACACTATTTTTTCGCTTTGGGATACGTATCGTGCAACCCATCCGCTTTATACGATCATTGATCAAAAAAGGACTAGCGATTTTATTCATACATTTATTAAGCAGTACGAAAATGGCGGCCAGTTACCGGTATGGGAACTAGCTGGAAATTATACGGGATGCATGATCGGGTATCATTCCGTTCCGGTTATTGTTGATGCTTACAAAAAAGGAATTTGTGATTATGATATTTCTAAAGTGTATCAGGCAATGAAACACAGTGCAATGCAGGATCATCTGGGTTTAGAGAGCTACAAAAAGTATGGTTACGTGCAGGCACATAAAGAATCCGAGTCGGTTTCAAAAACACTGGAATATGCTTACGACGATTGGTGTATTGCACAGCTTGCTTATAATCTCGATTCGATTGATGATTATAATTATTACATGAGGAGAGCCCAATCATACAAAAATATTTACGATCCCACAACAGGATTTATGCGCGCCAAATTGCACGGGGCATGGAAAACACCTTTCGATCCTGCCGAAGTAGATTTTCATTACACCGAAGCTAACTCTTGGCAATACTCATTTTATGTTCCGCAAGATGTTTCCGGATTAATTCATTTAATGGGTGGCAAAGAAGCTTTCTCCAATAAGCTTGATCAGTTGTTTTTGGCCAGTGATGAAACCACAGGCCGCCATCAGGTGGATATTACAGGCCTAATCGGGCAGTATGCACATGGTAATGAGCCTAGTCACCACATGGCTTATTTGTACAGTTATGCAAACCGCCCATGGAAAACGCAGGAAAAGGTGCATCGGATTTTAAACGAGATGTACTCTACGAATCCCGATGGTTACAGTGGTAACGAAGATTGCGGACAAATGTCGGCCTGGTATGTGTTGAGTGCAATGGGTTTTTATCCGGTTACACCGGGTTCAAATATGTATGTTATTGGCAGTCCGATTGTTAAAAAAGCCGAAATAAGATTAGAGAATCCCTTGGGCGGAAAGTTCGGTGGCAGATCATTTGTAATCAGGGCCCGCAATTTATCCGATGAGAATAAATATATTCGATCGGCTGAGCTTAACGGCGAAGAATACACAAAATCGTACATAACACACGAAACCATTATGAACGGTGGCGAACTTGTTTTTGTTATGGATGATGAACCGAACATGGAGTGGGGAGCAGGCGAGTTTGATGTTCCGGTTTCCGAAATAGTTTCCAATCAGATTTTACCGGTTCCATATTCCAATGCAACGCGCAGAAGCTTTACTGGTGAGCTTAAAGTAGAGTTGTATCATCAATACCCTGATGCAAACATTTATTATACCGTAAATGGCGAAGAACCCACAAACCATACTAATATTTACGAATTTCCAATACGAATCAATAACAGTACAATCATTAAATATTTTGCCGATCGTAACGGGCAATCTTCTTTGATTACCGAATTAAATCTGGTGAAATTTCCCGAAGGTGTAGATATTCAGTTAAATAGTAAGCCACATCGTCAATATACTGCCGAAAGCGACTCTGCTTTAATTGATGGAATATATGGTGGAAGCGATTTTCGAATTGGCAATTGGCAGGGGTTTTATGCAAAAGACCTGGATGCTGTTGTTGATTTTGGTAAAAACCGGCGTGTTGAAAGCTTGTCGGTGAATTTTTTGCAGGATATTAACTCCTGGATTTTTATGCCCGATTATGTGGAGTTTTACCACTCCTACGATGGCGAAAACTTTAATTTGCTCGGAAAAGTTGATAATAAAACGCCCGAAGACGAGTGGGGAACCATTATCGAAGATTTTACTTTGAATATCAATCCGAAATGGACTCGTTACATTAAGGTAATTGGTAAGAGTAAAATAATGTGCCCCGATTGGCATAAAGGGCAAGGAAACGCATTGTTTATTTTTGCTGATGAAATAACCATTAAATAATATCGCAAATGACAACCGAAAAAAAAACCTATACTTCTGCGCTGATTGTATTAACCAGTCTGTTTTTTATGTGGGGATTTATTACCTGCATGAACGATATTTTAATTCCTTTTTTAAAAAAGATGTTTGAATTAAATCGCCCCCAATCCATGATGATTCAGTTTGCTTTTTTTACAGCTTATTTTGTGGGGTCGCTTATTTATTTTATTGTTTCGGCTCGTACAGGCGATCCAATATCGAAAATCGGCTATAAGAATGGTCTTATTTTAGGATTGCTGATTTCAGCTTTTGCAAGTATGTTATTTTATCCGGCAGCTCATTATAAAATATTCGGATTGTTTTTGGCTGCACTTTTTATATTGGCACTGGGTTTTACTTTGCTGCAAATTGCTGCCAATCCTTATGTCGCTTTGCTGGGGCCGCCGGAAACAGCATCTAGCCGGTTGAACCTGTCGCAGGCATTTAATTCTTTGGGTACAACCTTAGCCCCTGTGCTGGGCGGCTACTTGGTTTTTCATTACTTCTCAAACTTGGGGGCTCCTTTATACAACAGTATTGGCTTACCTGTTTTAACCGATGGGGGTGCGCCGCTTTCTGCCTTGGGAGTTCAACTTCCATATTTAATTTTTGCAGCCATTTTTATACTCCTGGCTGTGGTCATAAAATTTACAAACTTGCCAAGATTTACCAACTCATCGAATATCGAAAAAGGTGCCGGAGCATTAAAGCACACACATCTGGTGCTGGGAATGATTGCTATTTTTATGTATGTTGGTGCCGAAGTGAGCATCGGAAGTGCATTTATTAATTATGCAGGCGAGTTGGTTGGTTTTCCCGAAATGGAAGCTAAAAACTTTCTGGCTTTCTATTGGGGTGGAGCAATGATTGGCCGTTTTCTTGGAGCTATCTCCTTAAGTAGTCTGCAGAAAGTAAAGAAATATAGTTTGATGTTGCTAACATCTGTACTAACCTTTTTCTTGATTTATGGAATTATTTACCTGGAAAGTGGAGCCAGTTTTGAATTTAAAAGAGTAACACCTTTTTTAATCTTCCTAATAATAAATTATATCGGCTTTATTTTTGGAAAATCATTGCCCGGCAGAACCCTGGCTATATTTGCTTTTATTGTAATTAGCCTTTTGGTAACCACACTTTTAACCAATGGTATTGTGGCAATTTGGACTGTAGTCGGAATCGGTTTGTTTAATTCAATTATGTGGTCGAATATTTTTACATTGGCCATTAAAGATTTAAAAGAAGATACCGCACAAGGATCATCCTTATTGGTTATGATGATTTTAGGCGGAGCAATTATTCCGATGCTTCAGGGCTCAATAGCCGAAGTGTTTAACGGATACCATTATTCTTTCTTTGTGCCCATTGTTTGTTATGCATACCTAATGTTTTATGGCTGGAAAGGATATATATCTAAATTAAGATCAGAATAATTTGTAGTTTTTACTATTTTAGCCGATGTTCATCTTTAAAAAGAAAAAAGAAATGCAAAAATTAGCTATTGGTATTGATATTGGTGGGACCAATGTGTCGTACGGTGTTGTTTCTGAGCAGGGTACGGTAAAATTGAAAGAATCCTTTCCTATAAAGGAATTTAATGATGTTAACAATTTTGTAGATTATTTAGCTGAAAGGATTAAGATTTCGCTTAAGGGTTTAAGTACAGATTTTGAATTGATGGGAGTGGGAATAGGGGCTCCAAATGGAAATTATTATAAGGGAACCATTGAGTATGCTCCAAACTTAGCCTGGAAAGGAATTGTTCCGCTGGCAGACCTTTTAAGTGAAAGAATTGGATTGCCTGTAAAGTTAACTAATGATGCCAATGCTGCTGCAATCGGAGAAATGATCTATGGAAATGCAAAAGGATTGAAGGATTTTCTAATGGTTACGTTGGGAACCGGACTTGGAAGCGGTTTTGTTGCAAATGGAAAATTGATTCTGGGGCACGATGGTTTAGCCGGCGAGCTGGGCCATACTATATTTGATCCCAATGGCAGGCAGTGTAACTGTGGCCGAAAAGGTTGTTTGGAGACTTATGCTTCTGCAACTGGAATTGTGCGTACAGCAAAAGAACTACTGGAGCAATCAGATGAGCCTAGTATTTTAAGAAATGTTGCAGCAGATAACATCACCAGTGAAATGATTTACAAAGCTTCTCTGGAGCAGGATCCGGTTGCCAAAAAGGCTTTCGATTACACGGCCTATGTTTTAGGAGTTATGCTGGCAAACGCGGTTGCCATTACAAGTCCGAAAGTAATATTCTTATTTGGTGGTTTAGCCAATGCCGGCGATCGTTTGTTTAAGCCTGTAAAAAGATATTTAGAGCAGTATTTGCTTGAGATTTACAAGAATAAAATTGAACTAAAGCCTTCCGGTTTATCAGAAAACGATGCAGCAATATTAGGTGCTGCAGCTTTAGTGTGGGAGCAGTAAAGGGTTTTAAAAGAAACAGAAATTTGTGTGCAACGTTTGATTTATTAAAAATTCTATTGCTGTTTGTAAATTAATGCATTAATGCTCATTCCGGCGCCAACCGAAGCAAAAATGAGAACATCTCCCTTGTTTATCGTATGATTCTCAATTTTTTTATTTAAAACCATATCGTATAAAGTGGGAACTGTAGCTACAGAACTATTACCGAGAATATGAATATTCATAGGCATTACTTCGTTTAAATCTGCTTGTATTTTATAAAGTCTGAAGAAGCGCTTTGCAATTGCTTCATCCATTTTTTCATTGGCTTGATGAATTAAAACCTTTTTAACATCCTGAATAGAAACTCCAGATTTATCTAAGGCCAATTTCATGGCATCGGGAACATGCGTAATGGAATATTCATAGATTTTTCGTCCATGCATTTTTATGTAGCGAATGTTCGGATCGCTATTGGGCGCATTCGATTTTCCCAGGTATAAGTAATAAGCTTCGTCTTTGGTATGCGTTACTGTTGAAGATGCAAGTATTCCTCTTTTTTCTGTCGACGACTCTGCTTCCAAAATAGCTGCACCTGCTCCATCCGAAAAAATCATAGTATCTCTGTCGTAGATGTCAACAACACGCGAAAGGGTTTCGGCGCCAATTACCAAACAGCGTTTTGCTAAACCTGATTTTATAAAAGAATCAGCCTGAATAACTCCCTGAATCCAGCCGGGACATCCGAAAACAATATCGTAGGCAACGCAAGCAGGGTTGTTTATTTCGAGCGTATTTTTTACGCGAGCCGCAATGCTGGGTAGAAAATCTGTCTGGATTGTACCTTCTTTTACATCACCAAAATTTGTTGCAACAATTATATGGTCAATCGTTTCCTTATCAATATTGGCTGATTCAATTGCTTTTTTAGCAGCTAAGCTGGCAATTTCCGATGTTGTTTGATCTTTTTTTACCCAACGCCTTTCTATAATTCCTGTTATATCTTTAAATTTTCGGACAATTTCTTCGCCAGATGCATCAATTAAGGTTTGGTCTTTTTCGAAAAAAGTATTTTTAAAGTAATCTTTATTTTCAATTTTATGATCAGGTATGTAGCAGCCAGTGCCTGTTATTAAGGTGTTTATATGTTTCATTTGATTTATTTTTAAGCCATATTATTACGCCATAAAAAATCATTTTGGGTATGCTCAAAATGCATATCTTATGGCTATTTCGAAGGCTTTGGTTTTAAATAATGCAAGTTATAAAATATATTATAACCACAGTGTCAATTCTTAAAATAATTACAATATCCAAAACTGCAATCGGAACAGGAAAAGTTTAATTAATCTGGTGTTCTGTAGATTTTAATTACGACATGCAAAGGACATAAAATATTTCTTATACTATTCTTAATTGTTCTAATTAAAAAAAATATTAAAAATTAAAGTGACCCCATATAAAAATAAGGGGGTGTTAATTTAAAATGCATAAAAAATAAAAATAACATATAAAAAATGGGGGTGTAAATCAAAAAAAAAGTATAAATTTGTTTTTTTATTGTAAATTTTAAAAATTTCCCTATGGCCACAATCAGATTTAAAGCAATTGAAGAAGTCTTAAACAGGAAACCTGTTGAAATTGAACTTCCATCGGTAAAAACTTCCGAGTATTTTGGTAAAAACGTTTTTGATAAGTATAAAATGCAGGAGTATCTGTCGCACGAAGCTTATCAGAATGTAATCGATTCCATTAATCAGGGAATTCGTATCGATCGTAAAATTGCAAATCAGGTGGCAATAGGAATGAAAGCCTGGGCTGTAGACCGTGGCGCAACACATTACACGCATTGGTTTCATCCATTAAATGGCTCAACAGCAGAAAAGCATGATGCCTTTTTTGAACCTGCCGATGGTGGTGGCGTGATTGAAAATTTTCAGGGTGATATGCTGGTGCAGCAAGAGCCGGATGCTTCGAGTTTCCCAAGTGGCGGAATTCGAAATACATTTGAAGCCCGTGGATATACTGCATGGGATCCTTCTTCGCCAGCTTTTATTTTCGGAAACACTTTGTGTATACCTACAATATTTGTTGCATATACTGGTGAAGCCTTGGATTATAAAACACCATTAATTAAGTCATTAAACTTTTTAGATAAAGCAGCAATAGATGTTTGTCAGTTTTTCGATAAAGATGTGGAAAAGGTAAATGTTACATTAGGCTGGGAGCAGGAATATTTTTTAATCGATAGTGCTTTGTTTAATGCTCGCCCCGACTTATACTTAACAGGCCGAACTTTAATTGGGCACGCATCAGCAAAAGATCAGCAGTTAAGCGATCATTATTTTGGCTCTTTATCCGATCGGGTAAAAAACTATATGGTTGAATTTGAAATCGAAGCCTATAAACTAGGAATTCCCATAAAAACAAGGCATAACGAAGTAGCCCCAAATCAGTTTGAATGTGCTCCAATTTTCGAAGAAGCTAATTTAGCGGTCGATCACAATCAGATTTTAATGACTTTAATGGATAAAGTCGCCCGTAAACACAATTTTAGAGTACTTTTTCATGAGAAGCCTTTCAAGGGGATTAATGGTTCTGGTAAACATAATAACTGGTCGTTAATGACCAATACCGGAAAAAACTTGCTATCTCCCGGAAAAACACCGAGAGGTAATATGCGGTTTTTAACTTTTTTAATTAATACGGTTAAGGCCGTGCATGATTATGCCGATATCTTAAGGGCAAGTGTTGCTGTTGCAGGAAACGAACATCGGTTGGGAGCGCATGAAGCGCCACCGGCTATTATGTCGGTATTTATTGGTTCACAGTTGTCTAACATGCTCGATCAGCTGGAGAAAAGAGTAACAAACAAAAAAATGACTCCCGATGAAAAAACGGAGTTGAAATTAGACATAGGAAAAATTCCGGAGATATTATTGGATAATACCGACCGAAACAGAACATCTCCATTTGCATTTACCGGAAACCGTTTCGAGTTTCGTGCCGTTGGTTCATCTGCAAATGTTGCCTCGCCAATGATTACGCTTAATACGGTTGTGGCAAATCAACTTATCCAGTTTAAAAAGGATGTAGATGCTTTAATTGAGAAAGATGTTAAAAAAGATGAAGCAATTTTTCAGATATTGAAAAAGTACATTATTGCATCAAAAAAGATTCGTTTTGAAGGAAACGGGTATGGACAGGAATGGATTGAAGAAGCTGCAAAGCGAGGCTTATCTAATATTTCAGATGTTCCGGAAGCTTTAAAGGCATTTGTTACCAGGCACACAAAAGAAGTTTTTTCAAAATCAAAAGTATTAACCGATCGGGAGTTGGAAGCCCGATACGACATTCGTTTAGAGATATACACAAAAAAGCTTCAGATTGAAGCCAGAGTTTTAGGCGATTTAATACGAAATCACATTTTACCTACTTTAATAAAATATCAAAATGTCTTAATCGAAAATGTGCGTGGCTTAAAAGACTTATATCCAAAAAATCAGCACGAAACAATGATAGCCCCACAGCTTGAAACCATTACCGAGATATCAGAGCGCTCGATAATTGTTAAAGAAGCTGTTGAGGAAATGGTGCAGGCAAGAAAAAATGCAAATAAAATCGAATGCATTCGTGAAAAAGCATCGAGTTATTCAAAAAATGTAGTTCCCTATTTCGAAAAGATCCGTTACCATGTTGATAAATTGGAGCTAATCGTTGATGATGAATTATGGCCATTGCCAAAATACAGGGAAATGTTATTTACAAGGTAATTAATTGCAATACAGGAGAGATTTTTATGAAAGAAAAAGCAAAAATTGAAGAGATAAAAATAATGGAAATATCAAGAATTAAAGAAAGAGCCGCATGCTTAGCCAGGTCGATTAATGACTTGAAAAGCCGTGGAGTAAACATTAATCCTTATGAACCCATTGAAGGGAAAATGTTTTGGCCTCATGAAATTTAATACTTGATGCCCCGGGTAAAAAGAAGGTTGTTCGCAGTATGGCTGGGAAAATCAGTCAGATAATACACAATAAATAATTGATATTTATCGTATTATATCCAAATTTTAGTAAAAGAAAATCATCTTTTTATTTTATTTAAAAAGTCTTACTTTTACAAAGTACAACAATGTAATTCTTTAATAAATATGAAAATCAAGGGTATACTTCTTTTAAGCATTCTTGTCGTTGGTATGCATTATTTTTCTGTTGGGCAAATAAGCGTATACAACAAGGCAAACGAATATTATAAAAATGGCCAGTATTACGAGGCAGTTGATATGCTGAGAGATGCTTACAGTAAGGTTACTGATAAAGATATAAAGACCGAAATTACATGGCAGGTTGCCGAATGTTACCGGAAAACCAATGAGCCTCGAAAAGCAGAAATGTGGTATAAAAAAGCAATCCAAAAGAAATACGACAATCCTTTGGTTTATCTGTATTATGCAGATGCTTTAAAAATGAATGAAGATTTTGAAGATGCCATCGAAAATTATCGCGAATACAAAAAGCTGGTTCCTCAAGATCCGCGAGGAGATAACGGAGTTCGCTCGTGCGAGTTGGCCATAAAATGGATGGAAAACCCAAATGGCTACAAGGTGGCAAACATGAAGTTTTTTAATTCGCGCGAAAGCGAATATAGTCCTGCATTTGCGAAAGCAGAATATGATGAAGTGTATTTTACATCAACACGCGATGGAGCCACTGGTGATGAAATGCACGGTGGTACGGGTTATAACTTTTCAGATATCTTTACTTCGAAAAAAGATGCAAAGGGCAATTGGAGTACTCCCGTTCCCTTAGGTGATAACATCAATACCGAATTCGAAGAGGGAGCAGTATCCTTAAGCAAAGATTACAATACCATCTTTTTTACGCGTTGTGAACGACATAAAAAAGATGCCATTGGATGTATGGTTTTCCAGGCCGAAAAACGAAATAATGAGTGGGGTAAAGCAGAACCTATTTTAATGATTGATGATAGTATAGTGGTTGCACATCCATCACTTTCCGAAGATGAGTTAGTACTTTATTTTGTTTCTGATATGCAGGGCGGAATGGGGAAAAAAGATATTTGGCTGGTACGACGAACAAGTCCGGATGCTAAATGGGGCGCTCCTGAGAATTTAGGAGCTGCAATAAATACCCCGGGTAACGAAATGTTTCCGTTTATTCATAACGATGGAAGTTTATATTTTTCGTCCGATTATCATTTAGGAATGGGTGGATTGGATATTTTTAGAGCTATTCCCGAGAATGGCACCTGGAGAGTCGAAAACATGCGATATCCTATCAACTCAACCAAAGATGATTTTGGAATAATCATTGAAAAAGAAGAAGAAAGAGGATATTTTAGTACAACTCGCGATGGGAATGATGAAATATATTCATTTGTATTGCCTCCATTAAAATTTGATGTGGAAGGGCTTGTTGTTAACGATAAAACCGACCAGCCACTTGCTGAAGCAACCATTAAATTGGTGGGTAGTGATGGAATGACATTAACCAACGAAACAGCAAAAGATGGAACTTTCAAGTTTATGCTTCGTCCGAATACCGATTATGTTTTTGTAGCCTCTAAAAAAGGATTCTTAACCGGAAAAGGAAAGGAAACAACCAAAGGAGTTACCGAAAGTCAGACCTTTACATCAGAAATTCGTCTTTCATCCATTGCAGAACCAATTGAGTTACCAAATATTTTCTACGATTTTGCAAAATGGGATTTACGCCCCGAATCGATGGTGGCATTAGACAAACTGGTTGAAACATTAAATGATAATCCGAATGTGGTAATTGAGTTACGTTCCCACACCGATTCCCGTGGTAGTGTTGCTGCCAATGTAGAACTGTCGCAGAAACGTGCACAGTCGGTTGTGAATTACTTAATCGAAAAAGGAATTGAACCTGCGCGACTAAGAGCCAAAGGCTATGCAGCAACCATGCCAAAAGTAGTTGATAGAAAAGTAGTTGAGCAGTACCCATTCTTAAGTGAAGGAACAACTCTAACCGAAGATTTCATTGAAACGCTGGAATCTGAAGAGCAACAGGAAATGGCTCACCAAATAAACCGAAGAACTGAATTCCAGGTTATTGCTACTAATTATCAAGCGCAGGATAAAGAGTAAACAGTTTTAAATAAATGTTAAGAATTCCCGAAACATCGGGAATTCTTTTTTTGTTTTATAAATAACAAGTAATTGTTAATTTTGCACTTTCAAAACCACATTAAAAATGTCAGAAGATTCAAGATATAATTTAAGAGGCGTTTCAGCATCGAAAGAAGATGTGCACAATGCCATTAAAAACATTGATAAAGGATTGTTCCCAAAAGCATTTTGTAAAATTATTCCGGATATCATTGGTGGTGACGATACCTTTTGCAATATTATGCATGCCGACGGAGCAGGAACGAAATCATCGCTAGCTTATTTGTACTGGAAAGAAACCGGTGATTTGTCGGTGTGGAAAGGTATAGCACAGGATGCTATTGTAATGAATCTTGATGACCTGCTTTGTGTGGGTGCAACAGATAATATATTACTTTCTTCAACCATCGGGCGGAATAAAAACCTGATTCCGGGCGAAGTAATTGCTGCCATTATTAATGGAACAGAAGAACTGCTTGCCGAGTTAAGAGAAATGGGAGTTTCAATTTATTCCACCGGTGGCGAAACAGCCGATGTGGGCGACCTGGTTCGTACAATTATTGTGGATTCTACCGTTACCTGCCGCATGAAACGATCGGATGTCATTGACAATGGTAACATTCAGGATGGTGATGTAATTGTCGGATTATCTTCTTTCGGACAGGCTACTTACGAAAATGAATATAATGGCGGTATGGGAAGTAATGGATTAACATCCGCACGTCACGATGTGTTTAATAAATATCTGGCAGAAAAATATCCCGAAAGTTTCGACCCTTCTGTTCCTTCCGAAGTAATATATACCGGAAGCTATAAGTTAACCGATAAAATAGAAAAGCCGGGTATAGATGCCGGTAAATTGGTGCTGTCGCCAACAAGAACCTACGCACCCATAATAATTGAGATTTTAAAAAAATTACGATCAGAAATTCACGGAATGGTTCATTGTTCGGGTGGAGCACAAACCAAAGTAATGCATTTTGTCGAAAATTTACATGTAATAAAAGATAATTTATTTGATATTCCGGAATTATTCAGGATTATTCAGAAGGAATCGGGCACATCCTGGCAAGAGATGTATAAGGTATTTAATATGGGACATCGAATGGAAATTTATGTTTCTCCCAAGCATGCCGAAGAAATTATTCAGATTTCAAAACGTTTTCATGTGGATGCTAAGATTGTTGGGCGTTGCGAAAAGTCAAATCAGAATAAACTAACCATTAAAAGTGAATTTGGCGAGTTCCAGTATTAAACTGATTATACTATTAAATTAATTCTTAATTTTGCATCGATTTTATAAAGGAGTTAAGTATGAGTAAAAATATGATATTAGAAAGGTTAGAGGGGATTAAACTTCGTTTCGAAGAAGTGGGGCAGTTAATTACCGATCCGGATGTAATTAATGATATGAAACGCTATGTGAAGCTGAATAAAGAGTATCGTGATTTAGAGCCTTTAGTAGAAGCTTACAAAAGCTTTAAAGATATTTTAAGTAACATAAAATCGGCCAAGGAAATTATTGCCACAGAAAAGGATGAAGAAATGCGCGATATGGCAAAAATGGAATTGGAAGAATTAGAAGAAAAAGTCGGACCATTGGAAGATGAAATAAAAATATTGCTTCTTCCGAAAGATCCTGAAGATGAAAAAAATGCCATAGTTGAAATTCGTGCCGGAACAGGGGGCGATGAAGCTAGTATTTTTGCCGGTGATTTGTTTAAAATGTATACTCACTTTTGCGAAAAGAAAAAGTGGAAAGTTGAAGTTACAAATATTAGCGAAGGAACCGTTGGTGGGTATAAAGAAATTGTAATGAACGTAACCGGAACGGGAGTTTATGGTGTTTTAAAATATGAATCCGGTGTGCATCGGGTTCAGCGAGTTCCACAAACCGAAACACAAGGGCGTGTGCATACTTCGGCCGCAACGGTTGCAGTGTTGCCCGAAGCAGAAGAGTTTGATATTGATTTGAAAGAAAGCGATATTCGTCGTGACGAATTTTGTTCATCAGGCCCGGGCGGTCAGTCGGTAAATACAACTTACTCAGCCATTCGATTAACACACATTCCTTCGGGTATAGTAGTGCAGTGCCAGGATCAAAAATCAAAACTTAAAAACCTGGATAAAGCCATGGCCGAGTTGCGTACTCGTTTATATAACATGGAGCATCAAAAATATCTGGATGAGATTGCTTCAAAACGCAAAACAATGGTTTCAACGGGCGACCGATCCGCAAAAATCAGAACATACAATTATCCACAAGGAAGGGTAACCGATCATCGAATTAATTTAACCATGTATAATTTACCGGCCATTATTGGAGGTGAGATACAGGAAATTATTGACCAGTTGCAGATGGCCGAAAACTCCGAACGATTAAAAGAAGCGGGAGTGGAGTAGTAAAGAATATAAGGGTAATAGGGATTTAGGTTTTTATAAAAAAAAGTGCTATAATACTTTGTGTCTTTGCGACTTTGCGAGAAAAAATATATAAATATTAGCCTTTAAGTTAAATTAAAAGCAATGAACTATAACCAATTATTAGAACAAATTAAAAGAAAAAGAAGTTTCTTATGTGTTGGATTAGATACTGATATTACAAAAATTCCAAGCTTCTTGTTAAACGAAGAAGATCCTATTTTTGAGTTTAATAAGCGAATTATTGATGCAACCATTCAGTATGCTGTGGCTTATAAGCCCAATACCGCTTTTTACGAAGCTCATGGTGTTGCCGGCTGGAAGAGCCTTGAAAAAACAATCAACTATTTAAACCTGGTTTACGAAGAAGCATTTATTATTGCTGATGCAAAACGCGGTGATATAGGAAATACATCGAAAATGTATGCCCGTGCATTTTTTGAACAGTTCGATTGCGATGCGATTACGGTAGCACCTTACATGGGAAGCGATTCGGTGATTCCGTTTCTCGATTTTAAAAACAAATGGGTTATCTTGTTGGCTTTAACATCAAACGAAAGTTCGAAAGATTTTCAACTGGCGAATGTAGAAGGTACAAATCAGAATTTATTCGAAACGGTTCTTGAAAAATCAAAACAATGGGGTACAAAAGATAATTTAATGTATGTTGTTGGAGCTACAAAGGCCGATTATTTCAAAGAGATTAGAAAAATTATTCCTGATAACTTTCTTTTAGTTCCCGGAGTTGGTGCCCAGGGAGGAAGCTTACAAGAAGTAGCAGAGTTTGGTATGAATGATGCCTGTGGGTTGTTGGTAAACGCATCCCGATCAATTATTTATGCTAGTAACTCATCCGATTTTGAAAAAGCAGCCGGGATAAAAGCAAAAGAAATGCAAACCGAAATGGCACAGTTATTATTAAGCAAAGGACTTCTTTAAATCAATCTTTTCATCTGTTTATATTTTTCTTATTTGTTAATTTGTTACTATTTATATTTCTTTCCTGCAAGGGATGTTTTTTTTTGTTACTCGCTCCCACAAGCCCCAGGCACATCCCGCTCGTGAACCTTCATAATTTTAGTTTCCGCAACTGATATTCACATCTCAATACTTGCTCATATAATCATGTTCGTGTGTGATTTAACTTAATCATGAAGGTTTCATTTTGCAGAAACATCTTTTTTGTTAATTTTATAATAGTTAACTAATCTTTATAAAATGAATGAAAGAAGAGTTTTTGCATCATATCTGGAAATATAAATTATTCGAAAAAGATCAACTGAAAACTACTAGTGGCGAAAAGGTGGAAATCATTAATACAGGCACACATAATTTTGATTCAGGGCCTGATTTTTTTAACGCCAAAATAAAAATTAACAAAACGGTGTGGGCCGGAAATGTGGAGATTCACTTGAAATCATCCGATTGGTATCAGCATAATCATCATCAGGATAAAGCATACGATAATGTAATTCTTCAGGTGGTTCACGTTCACGATAAGGAAGTTTACAGAACCAACGGACTGTTAATTCCAAGTCTTGAGTTAAATTTCAACAAGCGTTTGCTTAAAAATTATGCCGAATTAATTGAAAAAGATTGGGATATTGCCTGCAAAAACTCTCTGGGAGGTATTGACCCGTTTATAATAAACTCATGGATAGAAAAGCTTACTGTTGAGCGCTTAGAAGAAAAATCGGAAAGAATTATAGCTATACTTGAGCAAACTGATAACAGTTGGGAAAAGGCTTTTTACTTTCAATTGGCATCTAATTTCGGTTTTAAGTTGAATGCCCAGGCTTTTGAATTGCTTGCAAAATCATTACCCTTAAACTGTTTGGCTAAACACAAAGATAATCTGTTGCAAGTTGAAGCTTTATTGTTCGGTCAGGCCGGATTTCTGGATACTGATTCGGGTGATGATTACTATCTTCAATTAGTAAAAGAATATGCATATCTGAAAAAGAAATTTCGGCTCAAGCCCATCGAAAAACATTTATGGAAATTCTTGCGTTCGCGTCCCGGAAATTTCCCAAGCATTCGAATTGCACAGTTTGCGCAATTGGTGTATAAATCATCGGCCCTGTTTTCTAAAATCATCGAAACAAATGATTTAAATAAATATTACAGATTATTTCAGGTAGAACCATCGGCGTATTGGATCAATCATTATCTGTTTAATAAAGGTTCGGTACAAAAGAAAAAGAAATTGGGTAAATCGGCAATCGATAATATTTTAATTAATACAATTGTGCCTTTTTTATTTGTCTACGGAAAGGCAAAAGGCATTTCTGAATTACAGGATCGGGCAATTCAATTACTCGAAAACATCAAAGCGGAAAACAATCATATTACTAAAAAGTGGGCCGAACTTGGAGTTCAGCCAGCGAGTGCTTTTGATTCGCAGGCATTAATTCAGTTAAAGAATAACTACTGTAATCAGAAAAAATGTTTAAATTGCCAGATCGGAACACATATAATTGTTAAGGAATGAAACAAAGCGGAATAATTAAGGAAAATTTTAAATCGATGTATATTGCCATAGGCCTCTTGATGCTGGTATTTATTATAGGTACAGTAGGTTATATGCTGATTGAAAAATTTACCTTCTCGGAAGCATTTTTCATGACCATTATTACCATTTCTACGGTAGGATTTCGCGAAGTAAGGCCTTTAACAGATGTTGGACAGTTTTTTACTGCCTTTTTGATTATATTTAGTTTCGGGATTTTTGCATATGCAGTAACCACTCTTACCCGTTATATTGTGGATGGTGTTTTTAGAAATTATTTAAAAGACAATAAAGTGAAATCAAAAATTGAAAAGCTGAGTAACCATGTTATCGTTGTTGGTTATGGACGCAACGGAAAGCAAACTATTGAAGAATTAAAACGACATAATTCAAAAATTGTAGTGGTCGATAATAAGGAATCGATCATTGAAACGATTCGCGAGAATGCTGATTTGCTTTATATTCAGGGCGATGCCACCGAAGATGAAACGTTAATGGCAGCACGAATAGATAAAGCACGGGCTTTAATAACAGCCTTACCTAACGATGCCGATAATTTATTTGTAGTGCTAACCGCACGTTCCATGAACCAAAGCATTAAAATTATAAGCCGCGCATCAAACTTTAACTCCGACAAAAAATTACGCAATGCAGGGGCTACTAATGTTATAATGCCCGATAAAATTGGCGGGCAACGAATGGCTAAGCTGGTTGAGCAGCCCGATATTGTTGATTTTCTGGAATATGTGATGCTGCGCGAAGATGATGAAGTTTATATCGAAGAAATAGCATGCGAAAATTTATCTTTAAATTTTGTTGAAAGAACAATTGGCGACTGGTCTATCAGAACTACCACCGGAGCCAATATTATAGGCATAAAAACATCCGACAATAAATACATTGTAAACCCGGCACCTGATGTAAAAATTTCAAAAAACGATCAACTCTTCGTTCTGGGAAACCCCTCGCAAATCAGTCAACTTAAAAAAGTGCTGTTTAGCGGTTAAGTGCAAACTGATTTA
>CAYVEW010000041.1:20515-26274 GCA_964450375.1 uncultured Bacteroidales bacterium | reverse complement strand
GTGGAATGAAAATACAAATACAGAATTTAGATAAAATTTATCAAAACGGTAAAAAAGCGCTATCTGATGTTAACCTTGAAATTGAAAACGGGATGTTTGGCTTGCTGGGCCCCAATGGTGCCGGAAAATCGAGCCTGATGCGAATTCTTACCACCTTAATGAAACCAAGCAACGGACAAGTAAATATCAATGGCTATGATTTAATGAAGAACCGTGCCGAAATAAGAAAAATGCTCGGTTACCTTCCACAAGATTTTAGGTTCTTTACCAAATTAAAAACATGGGAATTTTTGGATTATGCTGCCGGTTTATCTGGTATAAAAAGTAAAAAGCAACGCTCACTAAAAGTGGATGAGTGGTTAGAAAAAGTTGGTTTATTTGATGTTCGCGAGCGAAATGCCAATAAACTTTCGGGTGGAATGAAACGCAGGTTAGGAATTGCACAGGCACTTATTGGCGACCCGCAAATAATTATTGTTGATGAACCAACTACAGGTTTAGACCCGGAAGAACGTATTCGTTTCCGTAATATTCTGTCTGAAATTAGCCAAAGAGACGTGATTATTATTCTTTCGACACATATTGTTGGCGATATTTCGAGTATTTGCCAGGACCTGGCGCTATTGAATAAAGGGCAGGTAGGCTTTAAGGGATCACCGGAAGAGTTGATTCATAAAACCAGGGGGCATGTTTGGCAAGTTAGCACTTCAGGTTTCGAATACGAAATGTTAAAAGAAAAATATGCCATTATATCAACCATTCCTTCCGACGAAGGATGGGAAGTTCAACTGGTTGGCGATCAACTGGAAGCTAAAAATGCCGTGGAAATTGAACCCAGCCTGGAACATGCCTATGTGTATTTTATGGAATATTTAACCAATAAAAACAGCTTTTAAATGAATTCATTACAGTTAATACGAATAATTGCCGGTTTTGAATTAAAAACACTCCTGCGCAGCTGGTTTTTCAGAATATTTGCAGGTTTATTTATTATTGGAATAAGTATCTTTAACATTGCTGTTTTTGTTGATTCCAGCGGATCTCCATGGTTATTTAGATCGCTTCCGGCATCAATTCCTTATGCCAATTTAATCATATTAAACCTGGGCCAGGCAATAGTGGCTGTATTTCTTGCTTCGGAGTTTTTAAAACAAGACCGTAAAAACGATACAGTTGAGGTAATCTATGCCCGCTCAATGACAAATACACAATATATTATCGGAAAAGCCCTGGGTATATTATCCGTTTTTATTATACTTAATTTTATTATTCTGCTACTCGGAATTGGGTTCTCTTTTCTAAGTGCCGATTCGGCAAAAGGTGTTGGTGAGTTTTTATTGTATCCCTTATTAATTAGTATTCCAACACTGGTTTTTATTCTGGGATTAGCTTTCTTTTTAATGACTATACTTAAAAATCAGGCCATAACCTTCATTATATTACTTGGTTACATCGCACTTACTATTTTTTATTTAAACGAAAAGTATTACCAGGTTTTCGATTATATCGCCTACCAGGTTCCCATGATGAACTCCCGGATTGGTGGCTTTGGTAATTTGCAGGAAATTGTTATTCATCGTGGCATCTATTTTCTAACGGGCGTTGGGTTAATATTCTTTACAGTTTTTAAGTTACAACGATTGCCACAATCCAAACGAATGAAATCGTTTCCCTTGTTTTTGGCTTTACTATTTATTGCTGCAGGATTATATCTTGGATACACTTTTGTAAACCTGAAAAAAGGAGTTATCGACGAAAAAAAGGCGATGATTGCTTTAAATAATATGTATTGCAAGCACCCGAAAGTAACGATAGAAAAATGCGATTTATCGCTCGAACATCTAAAAAATATCATTAAAGTTCAGGCTGCAATTGAGATCACCAATAAAACAAATGAAAATATTAATCAACTTATATTCAGTCTAAACCCTTCTTTAAAAATCAAAGAAATACGCATTAATAAGCAAAAGTTTGATTTTTCAAGAGAACTACATTTGGTGCACATACCATTTAAAGACAACTTAGCACCCAACAAAAGTTTGCAGATTGATTTCTTATACGAAGGATCAATCAATGAAAACACGCACTTTCTTGATCAGGATTTGGATGAGTACAAAGATTATTTTTCGATGGAACTTTTTAAAGCCCGAAAACGCTACGCCTACATACAAGATGATTTTGTTTGTTTAACCAGTGAGTCATTGTGGTATCCTACATCCGGAGTTACCTACGCCACAGATAAACCTGCTTATCATCAACCCGATTTTACAAAATACAGCTTAAAAGTTAAAACAAAACCAGGATTAACAGCTGTATCACAAGGAGAATCAGTTCAAAAAGAAAATGGGATATTCCAATTTGTAAACCAACATGCATTACCTAAAATCAGTTTATTAATTGCCAATTACAACAAATATTCTATTGATGTTGATTCAATTGAATACGCCATTTACACAACAAAGGGCAATGATTACTACCTGGAGCATTTCAGCGAATTTAAAGATACCCTGCCTTCGATTATTCGGGATCTTAAAAACGAATACGAAACGCTGTTGGATTTAAAATACGGATTCAATCGTTTTGCATTTGCCGAAGTTCCTGTTCACTTTGCTTTAGATAAACACATTTGGGCGCTTACAAGCGATGCGGTGCAGCCTGAAATAATCTTTTATCCCGAAAAGGGTGTTGTTATGGAAGAAACAGATTTTAAGCGCAGAAAGATACGCTACGAAAAACGAATGAAAGAAAATAACGAAGAAGTCACTCCCGAAGAACTACAGATTCGTATGTTTAAACGTTTTATCCGAGGCAACTTAATGGCTCCGCCCACAGAGTGGTACCTGTTCAGCGAAATTGTCGATAAATATACCTATAGTTTAATTCCGAATTACTACGGATTTTTAACTCAAATTGAATCTGAACAGTATCCGGTTTTAAACCTATCCATGGAAATATATTTACGCGAACGTAACGTAAATAATGTTTCGTCGAACAGATGGTTTTGGCGAGGAATAAGTACGGGAGAAAAAATTAACCTGGAGCTGAAAGAATCCAGCTTAGCTGCATTGCTTCAAAATGGAGTTCGTAAAGGTGATGAAAACGAAGAAGATGGCGATCCTTTAAAAATTAATGAAATTATTCAGGCAAAGGGAGATCATTTATTCTCATTATTCAGAGCTCGTTATGGCGATAAAGAATTCAATCAGTTTATTAATGAATTAATCAATAACAATTATAACAAACCAATTACTTTTGATGAGTTTGTAACGAAATTCAATCATCAGTTTAACGATAACATTCAGGATGATATTGAAAAATGGTATACCAAAAAAGAACTTCCCGGCTTTTTGATTAAAGATCTGGAAACCTATAAAGTGCTGGATGGTGAATATACCAAATACCAGGTACGTTACAAAATTTCAAACCCCGAAGCAACGGATGGGATTATAACCATGACCATCGACCTGGATGATAAAAGTAACAGCAGGAGTTTCACTTCGGATGGCCCGGAAGAACCGGATTATTCAAGTAAGATATTTATCCCGGCACATTCGGCAAAAGAAATTGGCGTGATTTTTCCAACCGAACCAACACGGATGAATATTTATACAAATATATCGGAAAATCTGCCCAATAATCTCATATACGAATTTTCAGGATTTGATGAATTAAAGAAAGTTCCGGTACTGGATAATATAAGAGAATTTCCGCATTTTACTGAAATTACAAATCAGAATGAAATAATTGTGGATAACGAAGATAAAGGATTTGAGATCGTTCAGGAATCCAATGAAAGTTATCTTCGAACGCTTATTAATAAAAACAAAGAAGAAAAATACAAATATTCCGGTATTCATTTCTGGAATCCGCCTTCGGTTTGGAAACCTGTGTTGCGGTCGGAATTTTATGGAAAATATGTCAGATCCGGTGTATATACACGATCAGGAGAAGGTGAGCGACTTGCCCGCTGGAACGCCAGTTTAGCCGAAGCCGGTTATTACGATGTTTATTGCAATATTCTTAAATTAGATTTAGAATGGAGTCGCCAGAAGCGTAAACCAAATTACAATTTTAAAATTTATCACGATGATGGTGTGGAAGAAATAACACTTTCTGATGAAGAGCTCGATAACGGATGGAATTACATAGGCACCTTCTATATATCGCCGGAAAATGCAAAAGTAGAATTAACAAATAAATCGGTAGGCAATATGGTTTTTGCCGATGCAATTAAATGGATAAAAAATGATTAAAACAATTTATATGTCACGATTAAAATTGATTTTTAGTTTAGCTTTTTTACTAAGCTTTCAGTTTGCTCATAGCCAGATGGTATTAACCTTACAGGATGCAATGAACATTGCCATAGAAAACAGCCCGGCCATTAAACAATCGCGCTTAGCTATGGAGCAAAACAAAGAATATCTGAATGCACAATTGGCCATGTTAAAATCGCACTTTTCGCTCAATGTTACCCCAATAGAATATTCAAATACCGAAAGATATAACGAATACTATTCGCAATGGTACAATTCTGAAAGTACAGGCTCCAATGCAGGATTGGTTGTAGCGCAACCCATTAAATGGACCGATGGTACACTGACCTTACGAAACGATTTTCAGTTTAAGTCAACAGCAACTGAAACATTCGATAACATGAGCGATCCGCTTAATCCAACAAAAACTACGAATACCTACACCGGTTTCGACAATAACCTTTACTTAAGCTTTAATCAGCCTTTGTTTACCTATAACAGAACCAGGCTGAACCTAAAACGACAGGAGCTTGCTCTGGAAAACTCAACACTCTCCTATTCTATCCAGATGTTAAGCATTGAACGACAAGTTACTCAGGCTTTTTATTCTATTTACCAGAAACAAATGTCGGTTAAAATAGCAGAAGAAGAATTTGAAAATCAGAAAGTAAGCTTCGATATTATCAAAAGTAAAGTAGAAGCCGGATTATCTGCTCAGGAAGAATTATTGCAAGGTGAACTCAATTACGCAACCAGTCAGTCGAACCTGGACAATGCAAAAGTGGATCTGGAAAATGCAAAAGACGAATTTAAACGCTTAATCGGAATATCATTATTTGATGAGATACAAATATCAACAGACATTGAATACAAACCAGTGCTTGTTGATATGGAAAAAGCCATCGATAATGGTTTAACACAGCGTTTGGAATTAACACAGCGTAAAATTGATTTAAATAACGCAGAGTTTGATTTAATTGAAACAACAGCAACCAATGAGTTCCGTGGAGATGTGAATTTGTCGGTTGGTATTATGGGAAATAACGAGAACTTTGCAAACATCTACGATAAACCTACCCGAAGCCCGCAGGTTGGTGTTACTTTTTCGATTCCTATTTTCGACTGGGGCGAACGTAAAGCTCGAATTCGTGCTGCTGAACTTGCAGTAGAATCGCGCGAAATCGACCTGCAAAATCAAAAGGATGATATTGTAATTAATATTCGTCAGATATACCGGAATCTTCAAAACCTGAATACACAAATTAAGATTGCCGAGCAAAACGAGAAAAATGCACAGCTTACTTACGAAATTAATCTGGAACGATACAGAAATGGCGATTTAACCAGCATGGACCTGGATAGATTTCAAAATCAGTTATCACAGAAAAAGATGGATCTCGCCAATGCATTGATTAATTACAAACTTGAATTACTCAACCTAAAAATACAATCCTTGTGGGATTTCGAAAATAATACATCATTCGTACCACAGGAATTGCAAGG
>CAYVEW010000041.1:0-20415 GCA_964450375.1 uncultured Bacteroidales bacterium | reverse complement strand
AATCCTTGTGGGATTTCGAAAATAATACATCATTCGTACCACAGGAATTGCAAGGAAATATAAAATCGGATAAAACAGAAAACTAAATAAATAGATCGCTGTCCCGATAAAGAGAGAAAAAAACTAAATGAAAAATTAATAAAATCTGCGATTTTCTGCGTTCAATTTATGATCCGTAAAATCCGCGTTCGATAATAAAATAGACTTGAAATTTGAAACTTAAAATTTGGAATCTGAAATTAAACAAAACCATACAAATCAATATAACAATGAAAAAACTAATTACGCTAATAATTGCAATTACCGTTTTTGCATCGTGTAATAACGAAGAAAAAGAATTAAACAAGGATATTTCCGTTCCGGTTTCGGTAGTTGACCTTAAATTAAAATCTATCGAAAAATATATCGAAACAACCGGCACCGTTTATCCTGTTAAAGAAATTAGCCAACGTTCTGAAATTGCCGGGAAATATAATCTACTAATAAATCCGGCAACAGGAAAAAAATACGCCCTGGGCGATTATGTAAAAGAAGGTGAAGAAATTATCCGACTGGAAGACAAAGAATACGAAAACAACATAAAGATTAACGCACAGAAGCTGAGCCTTGAAATTTCGAAACAGGTTTACGAAAAGCAACAGTCGCTTTACGAAAAAGGTGGTGTTACTTTAAGTGAGCTAAAAAATGCCGAAATTGAATACATCAACTCAGAATATAACTACAATGATGCCTTGATTCGATTAGAAAAAATGCATATCAAAGCTCCATTTTCGGGCGTACTTGTTGATTTACCTTATTATACTCCCCAAACCAAGGTCGAAGCCAATTCAATGATGTTTAAACTAATGGATTACAGTAATTTGTATATGGAAGTTAGTTTAGCCGAAAAAGATCTTAGCTATGTTAAAACAGGTCAGAAAGTTAACATTACCAATTATACAATCCCCGAAGACACATTAAAAGGATTAATAGCTCAAATCTCCCCTGCAATTGATGCAGATACAAGATCGTTTAAAACAATGATTCAAATTAAAAACAGTAAGCTGTTCATGCGTCCGGGAATGTTTGCCAAAGGTGAAATCATTGTTGCATCTGCCGATAGTGCTATTGTAATACCTAAAAATGTGATTTTATCGAAACAGCGTGGTAATACTGTATTTGTTGTTGATAAAGGCCTGGCACAAGAGCGACTGGTTACCTTTGGCCTTGAAAATCCGGATGAAGTGCAAATTATTTCAGGATTAGAGAAAAACGAAAGACTGGTAACAAAAGGCTTCGAAACGCTTAGAAATCGTTCCAAAGTTAAAGTTGTTAAATAGTTATTCAGTTCTGAGTTTCGAGTTTTCAAAAATTAATAAAACATTAAAATGATGCAACTATCTGGAAATATATATAAAAATTCCTAGCGTCTTTGCGAGAAAATAAAAGAATATGAAAAAAATAACACAATTTTCGGTAAATAATCCTGTAACGGTTTCGATGATAGTTATTGCAATCATTCTGCTGGGCTTCATTTCTTTTGAAAGGTTAAGTGTGGATCTCTTTCCGGATATGAATGCTCCCAGAATCTTTGTTGAGATTAAAGCTGGAGAGCGTCCACCGGAAGAAATAGAAAAACAATATATCGAAGACATTGAAGCTCAGGCTATGCGCCAGAAGGGTGTAGCACAAGTCTCTTCAATTTGTATGGTTGGTTCTGCAAGAGTTACTGTTGAGTACACCTGGGGCAGCGACATGGATGAAGCTTTTCTTGATTTACAAAAGGCACTTACAGCATATAGTCAGAATTCCGAACTGGACGAATTTACCATCTCGCAGCACGATCCCAATGCCACTCCTATCATGATCATTGGAATGAATCATTCCGAAATTGATGATATGGACGAGCTACGCAAAGTTGGCGAAAGCTATATACGAAATGAGTTAATTCGTTTGGAAGGAATTGCCGATGTAACCTTAACCGGCACCGAAAAAAAGGAAGTGTTAATTGAAACTGAACAATATAAGCTCGATGCCTACGGATTAACCACCAACCAGCTTGTTCAGCAAATTCAGAACATGAACCGCAATGTTTCAGGTGGTACTATTGTTGATATGGGCAAAAAGTACATTATTAAAGGATCGAGCCTGGTTGACAATATCGAAGATTTTGAAAATATTATAATAAGTTACAAACTGGTAAACAGCACTGAAAATCAGGATGCCATAATAAAAACACCCATTTTCTTAAAAGATGTTGCCAGTGTTAGTTTTGTAAATAAAGACCCGCAAAATATTGTCCGTATTAATGGTGAACGATGTATCGGATTATCCATATACAAAGAAACCGGATTTAACACGGTAAAAGCAGTTGAAGATTTACTCAGTTCATTTGAATCGATTCAAAAAGCTTTGCCCGGATATGAATTTATCATTGTACAAAACCAGGGAGATTTTATTCAGACTGCTATTGATGAAGTTCAGGAGACTGCTTTAATCGGTATTCTAATTGCAGTTTTTGTACTATTTATCTTTTTACGACGCCTGAAAGTAACTGCAATCATCAGTTTTGCAATTCCGGTTTCGGTAATTGCCACTTTCAATTTAATGTATTTTAACGGCCTATCGCTTAATATCATGACATTGGGTGGACTTGCCCTGGGTGCCGGAATGCTTGTAGATAATGCCATTGTGGTAATGGAAAATATTTTCAGGAATATGGAGCAAGGCATGTCGGTGCGCGATGCAGCTATAAACGGAACAGCCGAAGTGGGTGGTGCAATTGTTGCTTCGACCCTAACCACCATTGTTGTATTTCTTCCAATTGTTTATTTACACGGCGCATCCGGTGCTTTATTTAAAGATCAGGCGTGGACTGTGGCATTTTCGCTACTGGCTTCGCTTTTTGTAGCCATATTGGTTATTCCGATGCTTTTTAATTACGCCTATCGGAATCAAAAACAAAAAGAAAAAGTGGAATCGGTGAAAATTGGCTGGTATGGAAATTTATTAACGAAAATTCTAGAGCGAAAAGGCATGGTTATTTTTGCAGCCATTCTACTTTTAGGATTAACCGCTTATATTTTCCCCAAAGTAGGATCGGAATTCATACCTAAAAGTAGTGCCGGTGAATTTAGTATTGATATTAAGCTAAAAGAAGGTACTCAACTGGAACGGACTTCAGCTACGGTAAGCAATATCGAAGTGATGTTAAATGATATGCTTGGCGAAAAAATAGATATCCTTTATAGCCAGATAGGCCCTACCAGTTCATCAAATAACGAAAAGTCTGTTTTTCAGAACGAGAATACAGCATCTTTAAAAATACATTTACATCCTGATTATACCAATCAATCGGAAAATATTATAGCCCATGTAGAATCTTTTCTAAGTACTATTCCGGATGCCGAAATATCAATTATTCGCGACGAAACAGCTTTACAATCGACTTTGGGTACCGACGAGGCTCCAATGGTGGTTGAAGTAAAAGGTAAAGAACTGGATGTATTAAATCAGATATCAAGCCAAATAAAATTAAGGCTTCAGGAAATCCCTGAATTATTAAATGTTAAAACAAACATCGAAGAAGGTGCACCCGAAATTGATGTGGTAATTGACCGTTACAAAGCAGGAATCTACAACATGAGTGTGGATGAGATTACATCGCAGCTTAAAGATTTAATGATGGGTAAAGAAGCCGGCAAATACGAAAAAGATGGTGAAATGAATGACATTACAGTTCAACTACCCGAATTGAGTTTATCGGAATTTAATTCAATCACCTTAAAAAATGGAAATAACAAGGTTCCATTGTACGAACTTGCCCATATTCAAAAATCAGTATCTCCAAAGCAATTAGTGCGAAGAAACCAAAACAGAATAGCAAAAGTTTTGGCCGATGTCGACCACGATGCTGCATTTGATCAGGTAGTTGCAAAAGTTCGTGATCAACTTGAAGAAATGGATATACCGCAGGAATATCAGGTTGATATTGTTGGTGAAGAACAAAAAAGGCAAGAAGCTATGTCGGGTTTGGGTTTTGCTCTGATTTTGTCTATTATTTTAGTTTATATGGTAATGGCATCGCAATTTGAATCATTAATTCATCCATTTACCATCTTACTAACTATTCCGCTGGCAGGAGTTGGTGCCATATGGGCATTTTTAATTCTTGGAAAATCATTAAGCATTATGGCTTATATTGGAATGATTATGCTGGCCGGTATCGCTGTAAACGATTCTATCATCCTGGTTGATGCAATAAACCAGTTTAAAGCGCAGGGGTTCTCTGTTAAAGAATCCATTATTCGTGCAGGCGAAAATCGAATCCGACCAATTATTATGACCAGTTTAACAACCATTTTAGCTCTTTTACCATTAACATTCGGAATTGGAGAAAGCGCAGCTTTACGATCGCCCATGGCCATTGCAGTTATCGCAGGTTTAATAACATCTACTGTGCTAACACTAATTGTTATTCCATGTGTATATTATGTTTTTGATAATATAAAAGATAAATTATTCAAACGCAGAGAGATTTTATCAGACATCTGAAATTAACCGCAGAGAACACTAAGAAGACGCAATGAACGCAAAGAAGACAATAAATATGAACGAAAACGAAATATCGAATAAAATCATAGGACTTGCTATAGAAGTTCATAAATCATTGGGTCCTGGTTTACTGGAAAGTGCATATAAAGAATGTCTGTTTTACAAACTTCAAAAATCCGGGTTACTCGTTGAAAAAGAAAAATCAATGCCTTTAATCTTTGAAGAAGTAAAACTTGAATGTGGATATAGAATAGATATTTTGGTTGAAAATAAAGTTGTTATTGAATTGAAAAGTGTTGAATCACTCAATGATGTTCATTTAGCTCAAACATTAACCTATATGAAATTAGGTGGATACAAACTTGGATTATTGATTAATTTTAATGTAACACTTTTAAAAAACGGAATTAAAAGAATTGCTAATAATTTATAACTAATCAAAATGCCAAATATAAAACTTAGAGCACTTTGCGTAAAACTTTGAGAGCTTTGCGGTTAAATAAATCTTAAACTTGTAACTTTAAATCTGACACCACTTAAATGAATTTTATTATAAAACGAAAAGTACTAATAGCCATGCTCTTTGCAGCGCTCACCATGTTGGGGTTTATATCCTATAAACAACTTGCTGTTGAGCTCTATCCAAATGCTACTCTTCCCATGTTGTATGTTAGTGTCGGAACTCCTTTGGAAGTTGATCCTAAATACATGGAAAACCAGGCCATTATTCCACTGGAAGGAGCTATTGGCACATTAGAAGGAATCGAAGAATTAAAATCAACCGCCGGCCAGCAATCCGGAAGCATTCAAATATCTTACAAAAAAAATACAGATTTAAAGTTTGCTTACTTAAAACTGGTTGAAAAAATTGATGAAGTAAAAAATACACTGCCCGAAGAGTTTCAGGTGCAAACATTCAAATTCGACCTGGAGCAATTAACCAATATGTTTATGACCATTCAGGTTCGTGGCAGCGGAGGAGTCGATCGTGTTCGGCAGGTTACTGACAAAGAAATCATCAATAAAATAAAAAACATTGATGGCATTGCCAATGCAGAAGTTTTTGGCGGAAGAGATAAATCCATTGAAGTTTTATTAAAGCAAGATATTTCTGATAGCTATGGAATTACTCCTTCCGATGTAAGAACCGCTTTAAACAATAATAGTAAAGGCAGAACCTTTGCCGGTAAAGTAAATCATAATAACCAATTACACTTTGTAAATGTAATATCAGAATTTGATGATATTCAGGATATTCATGATATAGTTGTAAAAGAACAAGGAAAAATTAAACTAAAAGATATTGCAGAAATACGTTATGGTGTAAAAGAGCAGGATTCCTATAGCCGCATAAATGGAAAAGAAGCTGTAAGCATTAGTTTAACAAAAGATTCGCAAGCCAATATTATTGCCTTGGCAAATAATGTAAAACAACAAATCGATATTTTAAATGAAGAACTAAAAAGTAAAGACATTGAGCTGGTTGTTCAGGAAAACACTGCCGAAACCATGGAGAATAATATAAATGCTATAATTCAGTTAGCATTAATTGGGGGTTTACTTGCCATTTTTATTTTGTGGATTTTTTTAAAAAACTTAAGATTGGTAGTTGCTATTGCCCTGGCAATTCCGATATCGGTGTATACGGCATTTAATTTCTTTTATGCATTTGGCATTACCATAAACAGTCTAACACTTCTGGGAATGGCACTTGCCATAGGAATGTTACTCGATAATAGTGTTGTTGTTTTAGAAAATATTTACCGGCTTGCATCTAAAAAAATCCATCCCGATCAGGCAGTTATACAGGGCACCAAAGAAGTATGGCGCTCCATATTTGCAGCAACATTAACTACGGTAACTGTATTTTTACCTTTTGTGTTTTCAACCAATTTCTTTATCGGCTTAATCGGTAAACACATTGGAGTATCAATAATATCAACACTTTTAGTATCATTGGTTGTGGCATTGCTTCTAATACCAATGATTACGCATGCATTTTTAAAATTCCGAAAGAACGATAAGCCCGTTCAGTTCGAGAAAATATCGTACCATAATCGCTTGGTTCAGATATACATGGTGCTGCTGAAAACCTGCATGCGAAAACCCGGAAAAACGATTATTGGTGCATTGGGAGTATTTTTTGTTGCACTTTTAATTAGCCTGGGTATTAGTTTTATTTCATCCGAAGAAGCCGAAATTAAAGATTTAAAATTGTACGTCACCCTGCCAAGTGGATCAACCCTGGAAAACACCGACCTGTTAATTGCAGAAGCGGAAAAAAAACTGGAAGACCTGGATGAGAAAAAAGATATATTAAGTCAGATATACGAAGAAGAAGCAGTTTTAACCATAACATTAACTGACGATTATAAAGATATTCGAAACTTTTCCATCCCAAAAATCAAAAATGAAATTATTGAGCGAGTAAAAGATTTAAACCCAGCTGAGTTTAGTTGGGATCCTCCGGCATCGGGACGCAGGTTTGGAGGTAGTAATTACAACGACGACGAGTTTGGTCGAATGCTCGGAATTGGCGCTCAGCGAGAGAAAGTAATCATTAAAGGGCAGGATTTTGATAAAATGCTAAATCAGGCCAATGATGTAAAGTATTATCTGGGACAACTAACTTCTGTAGAGAATATTAACATTCGGGTTCCTGATAAACGACCCGAACTAATGCTTCATTTCGACAAGCAACTTATGGCATTGTACGATATACCTGTTACTTCGGTACTTTCGGAGTTAAATTCGTTCCAGCACGAATTTTCCAGTGGTGTTAAGTTTAAACAAGGATCGGAAGAATATGATATCCAGATAAAAACCATCGGAAACGATGAACAAAAAGAACGTGATATCCAGGATCTGAAAACACTTCCTGTGCGCGGTGGTCAAGGATCGCAATTTGAATTGCAAGAGATTAGCAATTTTAACTTTACTGAGGGCTTATCTACCATTCAACGCACAAACCAGGAAAAACAGCTCGAAGTAGTTTATCAGTTTATCTCTGAAGTACAAAGCGAAAAAGACTTACTGGAACCTGCGCGAATTGAGATTGATGAATTAATTGCCGATATGACAGTTCCATCCGGAATTGCATTGGAAGTAGAACATGAAGAAAACAATTTAGGCGAATTCGGTTTCCTAATGCTTATGGCTTTTGTCTTAATCTATATGATTCTTTCTTCGGTTTTTGAATCCTTCTCCACACCCATTGTCATGATGTTTTCGATACCCATGGCAGCCATTGGCTCTTTGGTTCTTTTAATTTTAACCGGAACATCCTTGTTAAACATGAATGTTTTAACCGGCTTATTAATTTTATTGGGTATCGTTGTTAATAATGGAATTATTTTAATCGATTATTCAAGGGTATTGCGCCGACGAGGATATACAGAGTCCCGTGCCTTAATGATGGCCGGCCTGGCAAGGGTTCGACCAATTTTAATCACTGCTATTACAACCATCATAGCACTCATTCCTTTGGCTCTTGGAAAAGCAGAATATGTTACACTCATTGGTGTTCCGTTTGCCATTACCATCATTGGCGGATTAACAGTTAGTACATTGCTAACTTTGGTTTTTATTCCAACCTTGAGCTCCGGTTTGCAATCATCATTAAAATGGATTTATTCACAAACGCCTTATATTAAAATTCTTCAAATTGCTATTTGGGTCATAGGTAGCTACTTCATTTTTACAGAAATCGACCGAAGGGTTTGGCAAATTATTGTATTCATTATCTTAATAATTATTGTTCCGGCAAGCATCTATTTTATTCAAAACAGCCTGCGAAAAGCCAGTGAAAAACTAATTGATCAGGATGATAAACTGCATATTAAAATCAGAAATCTGGTAAAAATATACGATTGGGACAATCGTTTTGTGCGCGAATGGAAATCAGGAATACGAATCCGGAAACGTTTGGGAATTGAGCACGAGTATAAAAGCGCTCGCGATTTCGATCAATTATTATGGCAAGTTCCATTGGTTGGGTTCTTTGTGTATTTCATCTATTTTCACCTGGAAAGTGGCTTCTGGTATTTTCTTTTACCTGTTTTCTTGTATCTCATTACATCATATATTTTAGAGCCAATTGCCAAATATGCGCAAAACCTTAAGAAAGCTAAAAGAAATAAGCTTTTACAGGGTTTCATGTTTCTGATCCCAAGATTGTTCTTTTGGGCATTTCCAGCTGTTGCTTTAGCGTTGTTTTATAAAAAATTTGAATTACTGGGTTTAATCATTCCGGTGGGAGTAATTTGGTATTTTCTTTTATTTATTAAGATTACCTCCGACAACTTATATAAAAAGAAGGTAGATGTAAATCGAATTAAAGGAAAATTTAAAGGCATACGAAAAGCATTTTATCGATTTGTACTTGTAATTCCTGTAATTGGCAAAAAGAAAGTTCCGTTTAAAGCTTTAAAAGGAGTTTCGCTGGATATTAAAACCGGAATGTTCGGATTATTGGGTCCAAATGGAGCTGGGAAATCAACCCTAATGCGGATTATTTGCGGTATCCTGGAGCAAAGTTACGGTCAGATAACGATTAACGATATTAATGTAAAAGAAAAACGAGAAGAATTGCAGGGACTTATCGGCTATTTGCCACAAGAGTTCGGTATGTACGAAAACATGACAGCCTGGGACTTTCTTCATTACATGGGAATTCTTAAGAAACTGTACAACCAGGAAGAACGCACAAAACGGATTGAATATGTGCTCAAAGCAGTGCATATGTACGATAACAGGGACGAAAAAATTGGTTCCTTCTCGGGAGGTATGAAACAACGAATCGGAATTGCTCAAATATTACTTCATTTACCTAAAATACTGGTTGTTGATGAACCAACAGCCGGTTTAGATCCTCGCGAACGTATCCGGTTTCGAAATTTACTGGTGGAGTTAAGTAAAGATCGTATTGTGATTTTCTCCACACATATTATCGAAGATGTTGCCAGCTCGTGTAATATGGTTGCTGTAATGAAAAAAGGTGAAGTAAGATACCTTGGTGCCCCAATAAAAATGGCGAAAATTGCCGAGAAAAAAGTATGGATGTTTAATATCCCGGCAAGCGATTTTGAAAATTTAAAACAAGATTACGCTATAATACATCACATGAAAGATGGAGATAATATCCGTTGCAGGTGTCTGGCTGACGAAGCTCCTTCTGCGGATGCCAGACAAGTAAAAGCTAATCTCGAAGATGCTTATTTATATTTATTAACAAGCGAAAATTACAGTTCGAACACATGATAAAATTAATTAACAGAATAAAACTAAGCTTAGATATATTGATCTACAATCTAAGAATCATATTTGCCAATAAGTTTGTTTATTTTTTAATAGCAGCACTGGCTTTCTTTTTAATGGTTACTGGAATTGTTTTATTTAATAATCAGTCGGTTGCCGAACACGATGTTTATTCCATGCTAATCTTTCCCGGAATCCTTATTGCATTTTATCCGGTAATTTTTAATATTCAAAACGATAAAGATGCCCGGATGCTCGAAATAATCTTTGGTGTTCCAAATTATCGGTATAAGGTTTATCTGGTACGATTTGTTATAAGCATGATTCTGCTGACCGGAATCCTGTTTTTATTATCGTGGTTTGCTGTTTTTGCTATCATAAAAATATCCGTTTTAAAAACGGTTTACCAACTTATGTTTCCATTACTATTTCTGTCGTGTTTTGCTTTTTTATTTACCACTCTATTGCGAAATGCCAGTGGAGCCGCCGTAATCATGATCATTATCGGATTATTTTTTATGATTCTTAGCGAGAACCTGCAATATAGTAAATGGAATATTTTCTTAAATCCATTTGATGTGCCAAGTGAAATGAGTTTATCTGTATGGAAAAATGTATTGTTTCAAAACCGGCTAATGCTTATCATAAGTTCTGTGGTAGCTTTGCTTTGGTCCCTAATAAACCTGCAACGAAGAGAGAAATTTGTATAGATCGTTTTCATATCAGATAGGATTTATTTCATAATTTAGTACTTTCGAATATTAAATCATTTTTAATGAAGAAACTCTCATTCATATTAATCATCGCGGGACTCATATTTTCCCAAATTATCAGGATTGGATTTAATTTAAATGATGGATTCGAATTTCATGGCATCATCATAAAGTTCTTACCCATTTTTGATTATGCAGGCAAAGGATCCAATGAATTATACCTGACATCAACCATTTTAGGTTATATTGCTTTTATAGTATTCGGAATAATCAATACAAACAAAGTGAAATCGCCTGAAATATTTAAATCTGCTTTTATGTTTACGGCAATTGCCATTGTAGTTACTTACTTTGAGTTTACCAGTGTAATTGAAGATATGGATGGAAATTTCCAGGGTAAACATTTCAGAATCGGTTGGCTGCTGTTTTTTCTCGCTTTATGGATTTTTAGTAAAAAATACTTACCCAAAAAAAATAAATCATGAATAAAATAGTACAGCTATGTTTTATTTTATTGACTTTTGCCCATACTTTAAATGCACAGGTAAAAATTACCAAAAGCGACGTTGATTACAGCCTGATAATAGCACACGATCAGGTAATTCGAACGCTCACCTTCTGGAAAGATAAGGATTCAAGCATTTATCATTCGGTAAAATACGATGTAAGCGACTTTCAAGAAACTAATTCAAAAAAGAACTTAGAAGATGAAATTCAATACATTAAAAAGCTTTGGGAAATTGCTGAAGACAGTATTTGCTTTAGCTTAAAATCATTTAACATTGGTTATCCCCTGTTGTATGCCGATATCCTGAAAAATCACATCAATGCATTTTTAGCCTCTGAAGATTGGCAAAATTACAGCCGAAAAAATGGAAAAAAACTGGAATACAAGCTGCAAAAACAAATCATGCTCGAAAATAATGTATATAAGCCATTACAAGATTTTTTAAAAACTAAAAACTATTCGATCACTGGTTTTGAAACCGAAAAGCATGGTTTTGTAACAAAAGAAAACCTGCAAAAAGCAGGTTTTTCAGGCGATGAAATTATTCCAATGCCATTTATTGTATGGTTAAAATTAGCTCATACAAAATAAATTTAATTATTCATACCGTAAACTCTCGGCAGGATTTCTGGTTGCAGCCTTATATGCCTGATAGCTAATGGTAATAACCACAACAGCTAAGGATAAAACAAGAGCCAAAGCAAACATCCACCAGGCCAGCTTGGTATGATAAGCAAAATTCTCCAACCACTTGTTCATGGCAAAATAAGCAATTGGCCATGCAAGCACATTTCCAAGTATTACCAACTTTGTAAACTCTGCCGAAAATAATTTAACAATTGTACTTACCGATGCTCCCATTACTTTTCGCACACCAATTTCCTTGGTTTTCTGCTCAGCCATAAACGAAGCCAGGCCAAAAATTCCCAAACACGAAATAAAGATGGCGAAAATTGTAAAGTAATTTATTAGTTTATTGCTTTGCTGTTCGGCCCTGTATAAGTCTTCTAATGTTTCATCCATAAAGTGATAATTAAAATCGAAATCGGGTTCAAATTTCTTCCAAACCTTTTCGATATGGCTTATGGATTTTTGCATATCAATCGGGCTAACACGAATAAAACAAACACTCGCCTGTTCCGGTGCAATGTGTAACATGAGCGGAGCAATTTTATTTTTTACATTATTAAAATTAAAATCCTTCATTACACCAACTATATACGATTGTTCTCCAAACACGGTTAAGGTTTTTCCAACAGGATTCTCCAGTCCGATTTGTTTTACAGCCTCCTGATTAATAACAATTGAGTTGATGGTATCCGAAGCAAAATCTTTATTAAATGAGCGCCCGTCAACAGTTTCAATTCCCATTGTTTCAAGAAAATCGAAACCCACACCAATAAAGTGCAACGACAAGCTGCGATCATCACTTTTACCCTCCCATTGGTCTAAGGTAAACGACGGACAGGCGTAAATTGGTAATACACGGCTGGTTGTAACCGAAGCAATAGTCGGTTCGGCCAGTAGCTGCTGTTTTAGAGTTTCATAATTCCGAATCATATTTCGGTTCATATGCACGTACAATAAATGGTGCTTGTTATATCCGAGATCTTTATTCTTGATATATTTCATTTGATTCGAAATAAGAATAGTAGATATGATTAAAGCCACCGACAAAGTAAATTGTATTATTACCAGGCCTTTTCTTAAAACAGAACTTTTTGCACCACTTCTTAACTTACCCTTTAAAACTTTAACAGGATTAAAAGCCGATAAATACAGTGCAGGATAACTACCAGACAGTAACCCTGTAATAAAGGCAACCAGAATCAAAAGAATAATTATAAATGGATCTTTTAACACATCGGCCGAAAGTTCTTTCCCTGATAAGCGGTTAAATTCAGGCAGTAGCATTACAACTACTACCAGTGCCAATAAAAATGAAAGAAAGGCTAAAAATACAGATTCCGAAAAAAATTGATTAATAATATGTACACGTCTTGCTCCAACCACTTTTCGCAAACCAATTTCCTTTGCCCGATTACTTGAGCGGGCTGTTGTAAGATTCATGAAATTAATACAGGCAATGAGTAAAACCAGAAAAGCGATTGCCGAAAAAGTAATCACACTGTTCATGTCGCCGCGTATGGTAAAATCGTAAGCAAAATGCGATTTTAAGTAAATATCCTGTAATGGCTGACTGAACAATTCTGTTGTGTTTTCCTCATCAAACTGATCTAAATAGCGCTCTAATCGATCGTTTAGCTTTGCTGTAAGATTTTTATTTTTCAATAAAAAATAAGTTGTAAAATTATAAGATCCTTGTCCCATTTCATCAATATTTTCTCCATCTTCACGTAGCTGATGAAACGGAAATAAAAACTCAAAATCGAAATGCGAATGATCTACATTAGCAATAACTCCTGTTACTTTAAAAGCACCTTTCCCGCGAACTTCCAGTACTTTCCCCACAGGATTCTCTTCTCCGAAAATCCGGTTCGATAATTCTTGGGTTAACACGATACTATGGGCATCATTCAATGCAGCTTTCGGATTACCCATAATAAACGCAAAATCAAAAACATCAAAAGCAGTAGAATCGATAGCTCCGCTTCGTCCCTGAATATATTCGCCATCGCCATATTTAAATAACCAGTTTCCCCAGTTTTTAAAACGGCACATGTGTTCAATTTCAGGAAAATCTTTAGCCATATTCGGCGCTAAAGCCGCAGTTGTTACAGCAACTTCGAAAGGTTCACCGTTGTTCATTATGCGTACTAAAACCCTTCCGATACGGTCTCCCTTTGAATGAAACTTGTCGAATTTGAGCTCATCCTGAACCCATAATAAAATTAAGATACTGCACGCCATACCAATGGCTAACCCGATTATATTAATTAAAGAAAAAGCTGTGTATTTCTTAAGATTTCGTATAGCAGTAAGAATGTAGTTTTTTATCATAACAATAATATTTCTATTTTTTTACGCAAATCAACATTTATACCAATTGGCGTAAAAAACTACATATCAATTAAATACTGAAATTTACTTGTGCTCGAATCTGTCCTATAGCATTACAAAGATGTTCGTTTGCGTACAGTAGAAATTTTAAAATCTAAAGAAAGTATGATCAAGCTTATGTGTATATCCAATCGTAAATGACCAGGTATTATCGAGGTATTCGTTATCCTTATCCTTTATAAACATATAATCTACCATAAAACCGAAAACGCCCCATCCCAAACCAAAAGTTTGATAGTTTCTGTTTCCTTTTGTTTCATGTTCCATATGCCGGCCATGTCGGAATGCAAAATATCCGAAATCCAGATAACTTATCCGAAACTCACTTCCAAATTTATGTTTTATCTCATCGATTTCTTCTTCGAATCCGTCCGGAGCATCATAAAACGATTGATACAATGCGGTAAACGCGCTAATATCCGAGTCGTATCCTTCTATGATATTTCCATACTGATCGGTAACAGGTGGCGTTGGTACCAGGTATTTTTCGGCCTGATAGCCTAATTCGATATTTAACCTGACCACATCTTTAATATTAATATCCGGATTTATAAATAATCCCAGTGCTAATTTAGTTGGAACAAAGAGTTTCTCATCAACTTGCGGAGTGTACGTATATTTAGGTCCAAAATTGCTTATAGCAATTCCAGCTGCGGTATTTAAAAACGAGTTATTATGTAGCCGATAGGTATTGTCGTAACTAAAGCCGAAATCAACCGCAAAAGTATTAACTGTTTGTGTATTTTGCGCACTCGGCGGGGCAATATCACTTCGAATATATTTTAATGCCAATCCGGCCGAAATAGACCGATTAAACCTGCGCTTGTAACCCACCTTGAAATATAACTCGTATGGACTGTATTTTCCTGCAAAAAATCCATCCTGATCAGTGTAGGAAATGTCACCCAACTCAAAATATGTAAAATTAAATGCCAATGCATTCGAAGAATCAAGGGCATAATATCCTGCCAGGCTCGAAAGCGATATATCATCAGTTACATTTCGCAACCAGGGCATATGTGAAAAATTTACACCAGCACTTTTTGAGTTTTTTGAGATTAAGGCAGGATTTTGATAAACTCCGGTGTTAGCATAGAAGGGAGACGAAACCACCCCAACTTCACCAAATCCGGCTAAGCGTGCATTTGTACACATGTTTAAAAAAGAAAGTCCTTCATTTTGCGAAAAACCGATTTCAAATACGAAAATCAGAGCAATTAAAAATAAAAAGCATCTCATTCCTTTCCAGGTTTGTAGATAATTTTTGAAATGTATCTTCCAATAAAATAAACAATTATAAAACCGATGTAACGAAATCTGAATAAGTCTTTGTTGGTATCAAACTCGTTAACCAAAACCAAAACAATTGCTAACACAATCATCATAATAATATCGTAGATAGTTCCTTTTTTCATGATTATATCTTAAGTTTTAGAAATTCCAATAGAAGTTATGAGCCAGTCCTGTATTAATTATTCAAATAACGTTTCAATATCTGATTTAACTCGCTGAGCAAAATAGGTTTTGATATATAATCGTTGAATCCGGCTTCAAGTGTTTTTTCTTTATCGCCAGGAATAGCATGAGCCGTTTGGGCAATTATTACTAATCCGGGATCTTTTTCTTTAAGCAATTTAGTTGCTTCGTAGCCATCCATCTCGGGCATGGTTAAATCCATAAGAACTAGGTCTATGGCAGAATCCTTTTCGAAAATCTGAATGGCTTCTTTTCCATTTCGCGCCAGCAGGTGGTTAATATTCAATCCCTTTAACACTTCAACCAGGAAGCTGGCACTAAATTCATCATCTTCAACTACCATTACTGTTTTTCCACTCCAATTTGTATTATCAACTGATTCCATAGTTCCGGGGTCTTTTTCTCTTGTACTATTTAAAACAGGTAAAGTTACATAAAAAATTGAACCCTTTCCTTCTTTCGAAATCAGTTCAATTTCACCACCCAACAATTCGGTGTACTTTTTTACAACAAATAATCCTATTCCGGTTCCGCCGTAGTTTCTTGTAAGTGTTTCATCCACCTGACGGAAGATATTAAATATTACCTCATGTTTATCGTCAGCTATTCCAATTCCTGTATCTTTTACAAAAAATCGTATATTTTTTTTACTTCCGGCTACTTTCTGATAACCGTATTCAATCGTACCTTCTTTGGTAAATTTTAAGGCATTTTTTAATAAGTTTAAAAGAATCTGAATCAATTTTCCTTTATCGGTATATACTTCTATTTTTTCATTTACAGCTTCGGGGTTATAGTTTATTTCAACATCGCTACCCAGTTTTAACCTTTCAGCTTCAATCATCTCATGAATGTTGTTCATGATATCTGATAATAAATAATCCTTTTTTTGTAATTGTACCTGCCCAACTTCCAATAAGGTTACATCAAAAATATCCTCAACAATCTCGAGTAAATGCCTTCCACTGTTATTAATTATTTCGGCATACTTAAGCATTCTTTCCCGTTCCGATCCATCCTTTAACAAATCCGAAAAACCAATAACTGCATTAAGCGGAGTTCTAAGCTCGTGCGACATGGTTGCTAAAAAAGCTGATTTTAAACGGTCGGATTCCTTTGCTTTCTCGTAGGCAATATGCAATGCTTCATCCACTTTTTTGCGTTCGAGTGAAATACTCATTTGGTGAGAAACAAATTTGAGCATTTCCAAATCACTTTGAGTGTACGTGGTTTCATTACTATAACTTTGTACAGCAAATACCCCAAAAGCTTTGCCTTTTATTTTCAGCGGAACACCTAACCAAACTTTTGGAAGAGTTCCCAACAGCTCTATAGCTCCTGATTTATTAAGTTCTTCTATTTTTTTATAATCGAGCAATTGTGGTTTTCCAGTTTTGTAAACATATGCAGTTAATGTTTTACCGGCAGGCCACGACTTGAAGCTGTCTTTCTCATCCATCATATAGGGAGATGAAAATGTATCATCTTCTTCATTGTAAAAGGCAATATAAAAATTCTTAATATCAATAATTTGTTGTAGCTGATCTTTAATAATTTCAATTAATCCATCCAGATCGTCGGAGATATTAGCTGCCTGAGCTATATTAAATATTATTTTTTGTAGCAACTCGTTTCGTTTCTCGTCGGTAATATCTTTTGAAACACCAACCAATGCAACTGTTTCGCCGTTTACATTTTTAACAACTGAACTGGAAAGATAAATCTGGAATTCGCTGCCATCTTTGCGGGTATTCCATAATTCACCTTCCCAACCGTATTTTAGAGTTTCGTTTAAAACCTCACGATGCACTCCCAAAGGGTTTTTTGATGACCCAAAACGCTCCATTTTTTCTCCGATAATTTCGTCGCGCTGGTAACCATAGGTTTTTGAAAAAGCATCGTTCGTGTATAAAATCTTATTATCCAAATCAGTAATTACGACACAATCGTTAATGCTTTTTAGGGCGTGTGCCATAACTCTTACATCTTCCTCAGCACGAATTCTTTCTGTTATCATTTTATTAGCGGATTGTGCTAAATCCGAGAACTCTTTGTAATGTAAATCAGAAGTTTCAACCATGGCATTATGCTGGGCTGCATTTTCAAAAAACTGAGAAAACCTGAAAAAACTAGCTTTAATTTTTTTGGAGATATTCCTTATGATAAAATAGATGATCAGGTAAAATATAATGGTTACAACCAATAAACCCAATATATAAATTTTAACATCATTTATTAACTTATCTTTTCGGGCATCTATAACTGTATTGATATCATCAAACCAAAACCCTGCACCGATGTAGCACTCTAATTCAGGGATTCCTTTTATATACGATCTTTTTTTCTGAACATCTTTGGTTACCGGATTGTACCACGAATAATCTGCATATCCTCCACCTTTTTTTACTATATCCATATATAGATCGTGGGTTGTAATACCATCGGGATCTTTTCTTTTCGAAACATCTGTGCCTTCCAGCTCAGGTAAACTCACACTTAACCATTGAATACCATCGTACGACCGGATGAAGAAAAAACCTAATTCCTTTCCTTTATTTGGGAAGCGAATATTCCGGTATTTTTCGATAGCAAAAGTTTTAAACTCTTCGATTGATTGATTTCTGGTTTTAAGATCAGACTGAATTTCTTTTACTGCACGATCCACTTCATATTTTACAATATTTTCCTGCTCTTTAAAATAGATTTCAGTAATGGAATCACATTCCTTAATACAATCCGTATATTTTACGATTATGAGCAAAACTGCCAACATGGCAATGGCAGAAAACGTAACAGTTAAAATAGTATATTGAAATTTTTTACTTATACTATCATATTCCATAACTATTAGCGTTTTTTTTAATAATTAGCAAGGCTTTATAGCTGATCAAAATACAAAATATTACTGAAAATAAAAACTTAATTAATTTATCTTTATATTTATGTAATAATAAACCATTCAAATAAGCATTAAGTATGAAAAAAAACATTCAAAAAAATCATATTATAATACTTTTTTTGAGTATTGTTCATTTATTCCCGACAATAGCTACATGCCAAACAAAAGCCTTGAATAATGCTGTCGACACCATTGTTTCGCAAGAAATTCTGTATACTTACCCAACTCCCGATGAATTGTTAGATGTTATTGAAAAAGAACACCTTAATTTTAATAACAAATACCTCAATCCGATCGACAATGTGAACAAATACATTAATATCAAAACAAAGAATTTAAATTTAGGAATCTATTTAGCCGATTTGGCTTATGCCGCCTTCTTTTCCAAAAGAAATCAAATTACAAAATATGTTGATGCGATTAGTAAAACCAGCGAAGATTTGCTTATTTCGGCAGAAACAAAAGTAAAAATGAAAGAAGATCTGATTGAGAACATGGAAGACCTTGACTCTATTTACCGGCTTACCAACAAATATTACTATGAAATTATGCAGGAACTTGAAAAAAACAATAGTAATAGTTTAATGGTGGTTATTAGTGCAGGAACTTATATTGAAAGTATCTATTTATCGCTTAGCCTGGTTGATAATTACTCTGATGATAACGAATTGATCAAAAAAATTGCCGAACAAAGAAATGCTTTTGTAAGCTTATTAAATACCAGCCGGCTTTACGAGAAAGATCACTATGTTAAAGAAATTATCCCTTATTTAGAAAGAATTATAGCTATTTACAATCAATTTGAAGTTGAAGATAAAGGTAAGTTAATATTTATAAAGAACCCCGATGGAACTATTCGGTTTAAAAGCGCTGAAAAAGTAATTATGAATGCCGAACAATTTAAAATGTTTCGCAAAACCATTCGGGAAATCAGAGATGAAATTACACTAAACTAACTTTAAATACCCTATTTTTTAGTTTCTTTAACAACAATCTCTTCTACACTCACCATATCGATGTAATAATAAGCAAGTCCGTTTTTATTAATATGGTCTTGCAAGGCTTTATTAAATTGTGAAATATCTAATTTCTCAAAATCCGTATCGCGATCGGAATAAAAGTTACCAATGGTAATATAATTTTCGCCCCCGATGGCTTTAATCGTATCTTTTAGTTCGTGCCAAATATTGGTTTCTGTAATAATTGTATCATCACGCACAGCAACCTGCGGAACGTATTCAAGCGTTTGGTATGTCAGCCTGTTCTTTATTTTATCTGCCGAAAGATAAATTCCCAATCGATTTACTGCATATGTAGAATAGGTTGCTACTGCAAATTGCAGTTTAACCACATAATAATGATTTTTAAGTAAAGGTCGTTTTAACTTTGCCTGTAAATATTCGCGGTAATTCTGGTCTTTTTTTTCAGCAGTATCTTTAACATGTATTTCAAACAATACTAAGCCTGCATATGCCTGACCTTGGAAAGCCCACAGGTTACCAATAAAATTAGCCGGCACACTAACCTGTACATTCGTGCAACTATTAAAATAATCGCTTGTTCCCCTGTTTGGCATATACCAATGCGGAATTAACTCTTTTTGGGGGTATAATGTCATATCGTAAGGGCAATCTTCGTATTCTTCGAAACTTGGATTGGGCACCAGGTTTTGTGCAAATAAATTTACACAGAACAACAAGAATGAGAATAGATATAAACCTTTCTTCATACTAAAAACCAATTTTCGGTGCTTTGCGCCATAAAATATTTACTCCAACGCATACTCTGATATCATATGCATCTTCGGGTTCTACATCCTCAGCCAGAACAGTAATTTCAATAATTACACTTTGCGTATAATCATTGGTAAATCCTATGGATTCAATATAATCGTCGGTAATATTATCGTATAAAACATCTTTTGTACGGGCATTAATAATTTTATAATGTACTGGGCCAAACCCTTTTTCTGTACAAACACCAATTTTAAAATCTTTTTCGCCATAGAG
>CAYVEW010000040.1:24029-26614 GCA_964450375.1 uncultured Bacteroidales bacterium | reverse complement strand
GCTTTTATAAATCTTAATCGTTCTATGATGAATATTGCCACATTAATATCCTTTACAATCTATATTGTAGGAATGCTTGCCATTGGTTTTTATTTTTATTACCGAACCAAAAATATTTCGGATTATGTGTTGGGTGGAAGGGGATTAAACCCGGTTGTAGCAGCCTTATCGGCTGGAGCTTCAGATATGAGTGGCTGGCTTTTACTAGGGCTTCCGGGACTTATGTTTACAACAGGTATTAGCGGCAGCTGGATTGCCATTGGATTAACCATTGGAGCCTTTTTAAACTGGCATTACATTGCCAGGCCATTACGAACGTTTACAGAGAAATTAGACGATTCCATTACCATACCGGGGTTCTTGGCTAATCGTTTTATGAGCAGGAATTTGCGAATCGTTTCGGCCATTGTTATCCTGATTTTTTACACCTTATATGCATCGTCGGGATTAGTGGGAGGAGCGAAGCTTTTTGAAGCTACTTTTAACCTGGATTACCAAACCGCATTAATTGTTGGAACACTTGTTATTGTTTCGTATACTTTTCTGGGTGGATACAATGCGGTTTCGTGGACCGATTTTTTTCAGGGTACCTTAATGATGCTTGCATTATTGGTTGTTCCCGTGGTTGTAATTCATGATTTAGGTGGTGTATCAAAAACTATGAATGCCATTAAGGTGATCAATCCGGATTATTTGAATATCTGGACCGGAACAACTTTTATTGGTGTAATTTCTCTATTAGCCTGGGGATTAGGTTATTTCGGTCAGCCACATATTCTAGTACGCTTTATGTCCATTAACAAAGCCAAAAATGTGAAAACTGCCAAGTATGTTGGTATGAGTTGGATGATTATTTCTATCATTGGTTCATTAATGGTAGGCTTTTTCGGAATAGCTTATGTTTCAGCCCATAATATTGACCTGCAGGATAGCGAAAAGATTTTTATAACCCTATCGGAGCTTTTACTAAATCCCTGGATTGCAGGCTTTGTGCTAGCTGCAATACTGGCTGCAATTATGAGTACGATCGATTCGCAACTATTGGTTTCTTCATCGTGTTTAACACGCGATATTTACGAAAAAGTGATCAAACAAAATGCCAGCGACAAAGAATTGGTTTGGATAGGCCGCGCAACAGTCATTGCCATTGCATTAATCGCTTTTTATATTTCTACCGATCAGGATTCTACGGTATTATCGTTGGTAGCTTATGCCTGGGCAGGGTTTGGAGCCGCATTCGGCCCAATAATTATTCTTTCATTATACAACAAAAATATTTCTGCCGCCGGTGCTTTAGCCGGGATGATTACCGGCGCTGCAACTGTATTAATCTGGAAACAACTGGAAGGTGGTATTTTTGATTTGTATGAGATATTACCCGGATTTGTTTTTGCTTTCATTGCCATTGCTATTTTTAGTAAACTTTTTCCGGCAAAAAAAGAACTAAAACAAAAGTTTACAAGTGTTAAGATCTCGGATGAAACTGAATAATGGCATCACGCAGATATTCACGGTCTAAATGAGTGTAGATTTCGGTTGTGGTAATGGATTCGTGCCCAAGCATTTCCTGTACGGCCCGTAAATCGGCTCCTCCTTCAATTAAATGGGTGGCAAACGAATGTCGAAAAGTATGCGGACTTACATTCTTTTTAATTTTTGCTTTTTCAACCAGTTGTTTAATAATAGCAAATACAGTGATTCGCGAAAGTTTGCGTCCCCACTTATTCAGAAAAACAATGTTTTCGGCAGGTTTCTCAATTTTTGGCAGCATGTTGCGGTCCTGAAAATAAAGCTTGATTTCTTTCATGGCTTTGCTGCCAATTGGAACCAATCGTTCTTTATCACCTTTACCCGTAATTTTTACAAAGCCATCATTAAAGTATAAATTGGATATTTTTAGGTTAATCAATTCAGAAACACGCAAACCACAGCTGTAAAGCGTTTCGATAATTGCTTTATTACGTTGTCCTTCGGGTTTGCTTAAATCAATTTCAGAAAGAATCCGGTCTATTTCTTCAATGGAAAGCACTTCAGGAAGTTTTCTTCCTAATCTGGGTGATTCTAATAATCCGGATGGATCCGACTCGATGAGATCTTCCATCAAAAGATACTTAAAAAATGCTTTTAATCCGGATATGATTCTTGCTTGCGAGCGAGCATTTAATCCAAACTCATTAATCCATTCCAGAAAATTTTTTAAATCGGAAAGCTTAACTTGTGTTGGTGAAATGGTGAGTTTTTTAATTTCCACGTAGCTAACAAATTTTCGAATATCGGCTTCGTAAGCTGCAATGGAGTTTGCCGATAATGATTTCTCAAGTTTTAAGAAATTCTTAAACTCATTAATTGTTTTTTTCCATTCCATTAATTAATCATTAAATAAGCTTTACAATAAGTCAAAGTTAATGTTTATGATTAAATTTGTATCTATGATATTAAAATTACTCATATGAAAATTCAGATTATTAATGGCCCTAACTTAAATTTACTTGGCAAAAGAGAAAAAGACATTTATGGCGAAGTGGATTTCGAAAAATTCCTGAAATTATTAAAAGATCATTTTAGTGATATTGAAATAGAATATT
>CAYVEW010000040.1:0-23929 GCA_964450375.1 uncultured Bacteroidales bacterium | reverse complement strand
AGAAGTAGGCAGTAAGAAGTAAGAAGTGGCAGTAAATAGTTGGTAGTAAGCAATAGGCAGTTAGCAGAATTAAAATGATAATTAATTATAAAAAAACATTGCGTTCCGAAGGAATTGGGTACCTGACTGTATGCATAGTGGTATGTAAACAGACAAGTAGTTTTGATGAAAAAGTAAAGATGCTTTGTGAAACTTTGTGGAGTACTTAGTGTCACTTTGTGGTAAAAAAAATGAAATTTTTAAGATCAATGTAAAAAAGATATAAGTAAAAAGTGTTAGCAGTTGGCAGTTAGCAGTAGGCATTAAGCAGTAACCAGTAACCAGTAACAAGAAAAATATGATAAAGAAAACAAAAATAGTTGCAACCATATCAGATAAAACTTGCACTCCGCAATTTATTCAATCCTTGTATAACGAAGGAATGGATGTGGTGCGAATGAACACCGCGCATCAAAACAGGGAAGGCGCATTAAAAGTAATAAATGATGTAAGGCAGGTTTCTGATAAAATCGCTTTGCTGATCGATACTAAAGGTCCTGAAGTGCGAACAACAAAAACCGATCATGTTGTGGAATTAAAGCTGGGGCAGGAGATCTGTGTGAAGGGTGATCCGGACAAAGAATCTACCGACGAATGTATTTATGTTTCGTATACAGATTTTGTAAATGATGTACCCGATAAAACTAAAATATTGATTGACGATGGTTACGTGGAATTAGAAGTGATAAAGAAGGCTAATGATACTTTATACTGCAAAGCAACAAACAATGGGGTTGTTAAAGGTCGAAAAAGTGTGAATGTTCCGAATGTTAGTTTTAATTTACCTTCTGTTTCGAAACGGGATAAGGAATTTATACAACTGGCTATTGAACAGGATATTGATTTTATTGCACATTCGTTTGTAAGGAGTAAAGAAGATGTATTGGAGATTCAGAATATTTTAGATCAACATCATAGCGAAATTAAGATTATAGCTAAAATTGAGAACCAACAGGGCGTCGATAATATCGATGAAATTCTGGAACATGTTTACGGTGTAATGGTTGCTCGGGGTGATCTGGCGGTTGAAATACCTTACGAGAAAATTCCCGGACTACAACGAATGTTAATAGGTAAATGTATCGAAAAGAGAAAGCCGGTGATTATTGCCACACAAATGTTGCATAGTATGATTGATAATCCGCGCCCAACGCGTGCAGAAGTAAATGATGTGGCTAGTGCTGTGTACCGAAATACCGATGCTGTAATGCTTAGTGGGGAGACAGCCAATGGCTTGTATCCGGTCGAATCGGTGAGAACGATGGCCACGGTAGCAATGGAAGTAGAGCAATCGAAAAATCCAATTAACGATATACCGATTGTGGTAATCAATAATAAAGTTTCGGCAACACTTATAAAATCTGCCGTAATGGCTGCGGTTGAATTAGATGCCAAAGCCATCATAGCCGATTCAAGCTCGGGGCGGACCTTACGAAGTTTATCGGCATACCGGGGGGCAAAACCTATCTTTGCGCAGTGTTACTCGAAACGAACCATGCGCGAAATGGCTTTAAGTTATGGGGTAATTCCTTCTTACATGGAACTGAAGGAAACATCGCACCAGTTTTTATCGGAAGCTTTAAACAATGTTATTCAGAATTATAAATTTTGTAAAGATGACTTATTTGTTGTGGCTGCCGGAAATTTTGGTCGCAGCTATGGCGTATCCTATACCGAAATTGGTACCCTTGAAAACTTATTAGGAAATTTAATCAAATAATTATGGATGAAGAGGAATTAAGAAATATGCAAATACTGGCAAACAATAGGCCAATAGAAGATTTTGAAGGTTATTCACCCAATGAAATGATGTATGTAATTTATGATCTTTTTCATCAAGATTCGGTGGTTAAGCTTCATAAAGAAATAGATTATGATGTATTAAACCAAATACCATTTCTTCTACAGGTTAAGTACCTGATGTCTATCTTGTATGAAAAAAAGGAATTAAAACTTACCAAAAATGGAGCTTTACCTGTTAAAATGGTATCGGACATTTACAATCAGGGGTTTATTAAAGATGATATGATTGAAAGTGGTATTAGTAAGTTGTATAAAGAATCGGATAGTAGTATTATTGAATTAACCAGAGTAATTCCCGAGCTGGCTGGTTTAATTAAGAAACGTTCAGGACTATTAACTTTAACCAAAAAAGGCTTGGATATTTTTGAAAAGAAAAACTTTGCAGAATTGTTCCGACTAATCTTTACAAGCTATATTCAAAAATTTAACTGGAGTTACTTTGATGGATATGAGAGTGAAACTGCCGCTCAGATGGGTTTTGGTTTTAGTTTGATTTTATTGGATAAATATGGGGATGATTTTCAGCCCACAGACTTTTATTCGTCCAAATATTTAAAAGCTTTTCCTTTTATATTGGAAGATTTTGTGGATGATGAGTTTTATTCTGTTGATAAACAGTTGCATAATTGCTATAAAGTAAGAACCTTTGAGCGTTTTCTTAACTATTTTAACCTGATCGAGATTACGCCCAAGAAGCATTTACGAGATGTGTTTCAGGTTAAAAAATCCATCATCTTTAATGAACTAATTACCATCGAGAAATAAATAAATATTGCTGTTAAAAATACTCTCTTAAATTCCACTCGATAAATTCACTTTTCCAGGCCGGGAACAGATTATTTTTATCGGGTATTGTGGCTCCTTTGGATTTGAACAAGTCTAAAAACTCCTGAAAATCAGCTTGGTTCAACTGCATGTTTTTTTGTGCTAATCCGCTTCGGAGAAAATAGGATTTATTACCAATGCTTAATTTTTTAAGATATTGTGAATTTTCCAGATGATCGTCAATTGTTAATCCTTTAAAGCTAAGTTCGATTGGATCGGAGTTTTCCTTATATTCTTTTCCTGAACTATTTACAGGCGCATTGTTTTTTATAAAATAGTACTCTTGTTTATGCTCAATGGTTCTTAAATAACCATTCTCGGTTAGCTGCTGATTTGCATCCAAAAATTTCGAAGCAATCTTTCTTCGGAATCCTGCTTTCTGAAACCTGTTTTTAAAATGAAAAGCACAATAATTTACACCAATATTCAGCTTGTTTTCTGCAACAAAATCAATAAGTTTTAAGGCCGTTAATTCCGATTCAAGCACTGTGGCTTGCTCGCCATGCAAATAAGTATATTTTCTTTTTAGCAGCTTCGGAGCATTGTAATTTGTTAAACGCAATTGGTGCAAGTTCAGGTTTGTTACACCCATATTAATAAGCTCCGGAATAACTTGTTTTAGTTTGTCGAACTCTTCGGGAACTGCCGGAATTTCCACGGTTAAATTAGGGATAATTCCTTGTGCGTGTTTCAGGAAATTTAAATTATAATTTGTAGCTCCAATGTCGAACCGAACTTCATCAATTCCTGCATTTGCAAGTTGTTTAAACTTTTCTTCCGATCCTAAAATACCATTGGTATACATCCATAAATATAACTTATCGCCCAAGTGTTGCTTTATTTTACTAACATAGTGTAGTGTTCTGTCGAAAACCAGCAAAGGTTCGCCACCACTTAAGCTGCTGCCTTTAAAGTTAAAATATTCAAGGTAAGCAATGTAATCTTCCGGATTATCAAAACTTGTTAATTGTGTAGATGGGATTCCATCGTGCTCCTGATTTGCCGGGCAATAGAAACAGTTTGCATTGCATTTGCCGGTTATAAACAAGCACGACCATTCTCCCTGTCCGCACAACTGGCATCCTTTCGACAGAGAATTAATCCATGGTTTTGTGTTCTTAAACGACCAGTTCAGCTTATGATCTATGTTTTCAAGAAGTTTTTTTCTTTCTTCTTCTTTCTCCAAGGCTTCGTAATATCCGATCCACTTAATCTGGTCGGAATAAGCAGGATACAGTAAGCGGTTTTTATTGTTTAATTCGTTTAAGTAATTAATGTAAGCACTCATCTAATTTATTTTCTGTAAATGATATAGTAAAACTCAAAGGAAAGGTTAGATGTCAATACAAATGCACTAACCCGCAAATAAATCAGATAAGTATTTTAAAGTTCCGAAAAAATATAAAGACAAATCAGGATTTTGTAAGTGTTTTTAAATCCCTTACAATCAGCTATTTTATGAAATTTATGATATGTAAAATTGTACTTCATTTATGGTTTGAAAACGAAGTAAAAATAGCTTAAAAAATGGAATTAGTTTAGTTTATTCGATTAATTCGAGATTTGTATTCTGATCTGTAATTTCAAAATCGTATTCGGGATATTCGTAAATCGGAACACGTGGTTCGGTTTCGCCGATGGAATAGCCCCAAATGCTTTCATAGTCGGCAATTTCTTCTCCAATTTCTTCCAGTTGATGCAAGTATTCACTTATCGATTTGGATTCTATGATAATTACTTTTCCCATTTTTTCAATAATCGGACTGTGGATTCGGTTTGCATCGTGGTCAAATTCCAAAATCCGGCGGCCGTAACGCGTAATCCCGATTGTTCTGAATGTAAGGCTTTTTCCAACTCCCGGCAGGTTCAATACATTGCGGTCGGTTCCTAAAAACGGAAGATTTGCTTTACTTCTGATTTCGGCCAAATTTTCTACCATCATTTCGGAGTGATTTGGAAATTCTTTGATCTCATCGAAGTATTCTTCAGGTATTTTGCCAAATATTTTTTCTTCCATTTGTTCCTGCACTGCACGCTCGTTGGTTGCAAAATTGAAATTATTCTCCATGTATCCTTTTACGCTAAAGGTGTAATAGTTTATTATTCCAATATCGTTAAGTACTTTCCGGAGCTTCGCGGAATGACCGCGTCGCGATGCAGCAGCCGTAAAAACCAACTGATTGGTAACAGTCCATCCGGCGGTAATTAACCTGCGGATTCCTTCGCGCGCTTCGGGAGTAACTTCCATAGGCGACTCAAAGTGCGTTTGAATAACAAATTGCTTGATTCCGATTTTCGATGCTTTTTCTTTAAAGTCCTTCAGAATCTGAGCCAGCTCAAGCGTAATTCGCTGTGGTAAATACACTGGCAATCGGGAACCTAATCGAACCCGCATAATTTCAGCATACTTTTCGCCACTGATACGTTTTTTATTGGCTTTTTTCTTTCGTAAAGCCATTTCAAATACTTCGTCCAATATCTTTTTAAGTGATTTATCGGAGCTCATTAAAGCATCGCCGCCGGTAATCAAAATATCTCGTAATTGCGGATCATCTTCAAAATATTTTAAAAGCTCCTGAAGTTTCTCATCCCAGGTTTGTTTGGGTTTTAGTTTATCCAGATTAAAATTCAAATTTCCTCGTTGAAAATCGTACATCCGTTGGCACGATGCGCACAAACCGCCACAAGCGCGGCCAATGGTATCGGGAATTAATATAGCTACTTCGGGATATCGTCGGTGAATGTTATGGTCCGAGGGTAGGAGCCAGCCGGCAGCATTTGGTTTTCCGGGTTCAACTTTATCTTCTTTTTCCCAAGCAATAATGGTTCCGTATTCATCGAGCAGTTGCTTACTATACACCACGTAATGCCTGATGGCCAGATCGGCACCCACGGCAAAGTAGGGAACCCTGACATGCAATAAGGACAAGTAATACGGATTAACGAAAAAAGGAATGCCTTGCGCCTGAGCTTCGAACAAAATTTTCATGGTATCCGGATCGAGTGAATTTCCCAAAAGCTCGTTTAATAGTTCGGGAGATCGCACGGCAAAACGCAAATGAAATACACTTTCGTCCCACCATTCGAGCATTTTAAGAAATTTCTGTTCCTGCGAAAGACCTTTTTCGAAAAAATATTTGGAATCGCTTATTTCGCCTGAATCCATCTTTTCAATAAGGATTTTAAGAATTCTTTCACGGTTTTCTTCACGTAGTTTTGCGATTCGGGGATCCAGGCCGTGGCACCATCGTTCCATCCATTGCTCTACCTTTTCTTTGTCGGGAATTTCTCGTTTTAATTTCCCTGTTAATTGTCTGAATAGTTGAAGCATATCTTCAAAAAAGAATGGTTTGGCACCGCCCGTTCCAAAGTTTACAGCTAACCAAATTAAGGCGATTGGGTTACTAATGGCTTTTTCGCCGTGTAAATTTAAATCATCAAACTCGCGGCCTGCATTATCGATGTAGTCGAGTATACGAATGGCAGCAAAATCTTCCCATTTTAGTTTTTCGAACGCTTCTCGCCCTTCGGCTTCTCGTTTATAAAATTTATACGCATCGGGATGCTTTTTCAATTCTTCTAATATCCAGTTTCTTACTCCGATTAAAGCTTCTGTTTCGTTTCGTGCATTTCGCATGATCTCATCGAGCATAGGATTTTCTCTAAGAAGTTTTCTCAGTAGCATATGAGATTTTACGGAAATAGCAATCTTATCTAGTTCGTGAACAATAGCTGGCATAATTATTTTTTGTTTGATGAGCTTTTAATATAACAAAAAATACAAAGCTTTGCAAGGCATTTGTGATAAAAACCGAAATGTCATAAGGGTTCAGGAATGTTTTGCTTGTCTTTTTTTCAAAAGCCTTTTGTGCTTCGCGCAAGTTTAGACTGTCAACATTTTTAGTACGAGCCAGGCATTTTTTGTTTATTCATTACATTAAATTATGTATGAAAAATCATTTTTAAATTTATTTTTTTTATCCTTGCAGTCCCATAACACGATACGTTAAAACGAATAATTTATTAAGCTTAATTGATATGAAAAAAGTAATTTTTATTGTAATAGTAGCGCTGAGCGTTTTTAAAGGGTATACTCAGGAAAATAGCAGAAATACAAGTTCTGTAATTCGATTAAATGTTATAAATCCGGGTGTTGAATATGAATTGCCCGTACTAGACCATTCCACAGTGTTATTTAATATTGGCATAGGTTATGGAGAATCGTATCCACAAACTACATTATATGCAAGTGGTTGGTTATATTTAATAGTACCTTTTACTGATATTCAATACAGGAGCTATTACAACTTAGATAAAAGATTGTCAAAAGGTAAAAACATTAAAAACAATAGTGGTAACTTCTGGGGTATAAGGTTGTTAACAAGGTTTAAAGAGCTTGATGGTAATTTTATCCGTACAAGTAACATTGATTTTGCAGTTAATCCAATATGGGGATTACAAAGGTCATACGGGAATATTAACCTATTATTCGATATAGGAATTGCTTATTATTTCGATGATATTGGGAATGATGGAATTAGTCCTACAATTGAATTTGGCTTAGGGTATAACTTTGATCTTAACAAATAATTATAAAATTAGCCACTTGGCTTGGTGAACCTAGTTAAGTTGCAATATTTGAAAAAAAAATAAACATTAATTAAATTTGTAATTAATTTATTAACCTAAAACCTATAATTATGAAGAAGATTATATTGTTACTTTTCTTAACCTTAATGTTTAACTCGGTATTTTCACAGGAAGAAGAAAAACAAAGAGTTTCTATTAGTCCAACTGCATATTATGTATCTACAATATATATTAATGGCGACTATGATGGAAATTCTTACGAATCATTACATTCTAATTCTACAGTTGAATTTACTTTTGATTATAATATTGCAATAAAGCAAAAACTTGAAATTAAAACAGGACTCGGTTTTAACTCGAGATATGGAGAAGCATATATAACCAATTTTGATAATGTTAGAGTAAACGAATATTTTGTAAGAATACCATTGTTACTTACATATATATTACCAGTAAAAGACACACGTGTTTACATGAGTGTAGGTCCATATGCAGATATTTTAGCATCTCAAAAATTCTATTTTCAAGACAATACATTAAAGCCAAATGGTTTTGAAGATTCTTATGGTTTTGGTAGTTATACGAAAGTAGGTTTAATTATAAGGACTGGTTTTAGGTTCTTAATTAATGAAAATTTGTTTTTTGATTGGGGTTTAATTGCAAATACAGATTACAAAGGTTTATTTATTAATCCGAATGATAATCCAAATTATGATTATAGTGCATATGGTGTTTACATTTCATTAGGAATGTTTTAGTGATTATACATTTTTAAATAATTAAGATAAACCAAGCGGTTAATTTATGACATTGTTTCACAATCCATACGGGGAGATGGTGGTTTTATGACTTTGTTATATTTAAGTAAAAGTTTTTATTGATGGACTGATAAGAAAGGCAGAAAAACCCCGTATAGTTTTGTGAACAAGGATCGTTAGTGTCAAACTTATATCTGGAAATTCTAGGAAAATTTAAGAAATAAATTGTCTGATACGTATATATCTTGTATATTTGTACGTAAATAAATATATGCCTTATGGATACAAAATTGACATTAAAGTTGGATAAGCATATTATTGAAAGTGCAAAAAGGTATGCTAAAGAAAAGAAGATTAGTCTTTCAAAAATGATTGAAACTTATCTTAAGTCTATTACAAAAGAAAGTGAAGAAAAGGTTGAAATAACACCTTTTGTTGAAAGTTTATCTGGAGTGATACATCTTACTGATAATGATTACAAAAAAGACTATTCTGACTATTTAAACGAAAAATATAAATGAAAAAGCTACTTGTTGACACTAATATAATTATTGACTTATTAGCCAAAAGAGAAGAGTTTTATGAGCCAGCAGCACAGCTTTTTTCACTTGCTGACCAGAAAAAGGTTGAATTATATGTTTGTTCACTTTCTTTTGCAAATGCGCATTATATTTTGAATCGCCAACTGAATGAAAGCAAAGTCAGAGAGATTTTACGTAAGCTGAAGGTGTTGGTTAAAGTGATAAGTTTAGACTCAAAAGTTCTCGACTTGGCATTAAATTCTGGTTTTAAGGACTTTGAAGATGCAGTTCAATATTACGCTGCAATGGAATCTGATATTGATATTATTATAACTAGGAATTTGAAAGACTTTAAGAAATCGGATATTCCTGTAATGACCGGATTACAATTTATAATGATGAATAAACGGCAAACCAAACGCTAACAGCACATCAGCCTAAATGCAGGGGCTTGGTGGATTGCTTATAAAGTATTATTTTCGTTAGCTTGTTCAATGGGGGAACAATGGAACGCGGCGGAAACACGCACTAAGACTATGTTTAGACCGAAATAATGAATAAGTTTATTATCATTTGGTATTCAGATTAACGACAGTCAGGTCATTTTCTTTACCAGAATCCAGATTATCTCCTAATTTTTAATTGCTGCGTTTCATAAAAATAAAGTCGCCTCCTTCATCGCCTGTATCTTTTACCTCGCCGTACTGGGGGACATTTGGACTATTATTTAAAACAGCAGTTTTAAAACTACTGAAAAGTTCTTCGGCAGAAATAAAATCTTGAGTATTTTCGGTTAAACGTTTATTTAAATACAATAGGAAAACACTTCGGTCGGGAACTTCTTTTAAGCTACCGCTGGTCATGGCTTTGCGGCTTGGATATTCGTATAGTTTCTGAACCGATTTAGGGGCATCGTTAAATGCCTTTCGGGTTTTAAAAATACCTCCACTAAAACAAGCATCAGCAATAAGTAAGGTGTGTTTTGTTTTTAATGTGCGCAGATAGTCGCGAATAGTGCTGTTACGCATCCAGTTTGCGGTATTTGCTTTTTTTGCATCGGATGGCAGCCAGTAACCTACTTCGTCCTGCTCGTCCCAGTAACCGTGTCCGGCATAGAATACCAAAAGATTATCATCTTCGGTAATCATTCTGTTCAGTTTATCCAACTCGTCAATAATTTGCTCGCGGGTGGGGCTTTTTAAAAGCTTAACATTTTCCTTATCGAACGAATAGAGCTTGGTTAATGTATTATAAAGTTTTTCAGCATCGGCTTCGGGCTGATCCAGGTTCATGATGTTCGGATCGGGGTATGTGCTAACACCAATCAGTAAAGCGTAGTATTTTCCATCTTTTTTGGTTTTTGCATCAACCGCCGATGGATTATTTCCGTTTACGTTGGTTTGGCGCTGGTCTTTTTTGTTTAATGATTTGTAAATTATAGGGTAAGTTTCTTCCACTGAATTCTGGTGTTCATCTACTACACGAACGAATATATTGTTGTTCCCTTCTGCCAAATATACATCGGTTTTAAACTCATTCTTATCGCTTAAACCAGCATACATTCCATTAATGGTTAGCTCGAAAATACTACTTTCGTCTGATACTTTTCCTGACAGCACTAATTCTTCGGTATTTACTGTTATCGGATTTTGTTTGGTTAAAGCCGGACTGGTAAAAGTAATTTTAGGCGCTTTGTTATCAAGGGTTCTGCTTTCGGGTTTTATGTCGAACCGAATAGCCTCCGAAATAAGTTCTGTTTTGGTTGCTTGTTTGTTTTGGGAGAATGAAAGATCTTTATATTGCAGGTTTCCGAATTTTAAATCCAAACCATAAGTTATCTCAAGAAATTCTACGCCCACTTCCAGAAGTTTAATACGTCCGGAAAAACCATCGGCTACATTGAAATAATATACAGCGATTTGCTCCTGATTCGGATTAAATGTTAGCGTTGGTGTTGCATAGCGTGCATTACCGGTAACACTACCCAGTTTTGACGATTGTGCTTCAAAGCGTTTACCTTTTGAATCGTATATTCTTGCCAAACGATTAATGAGTTTTAAATCCCGCCTGGTGCCATTATTCTTAACTTTAAAAGCACATATAAGCTCATTATCTCTCTTTAAACAATCAATCAATTCAAAATTAAAATCTTGAGCATAGTCGCTGGGGTTTTCAATTTTTTCCGGAGTAGCAATGATTTTAAAGACATAATCGCCCGATAATTTTTCACGGTCCGCCAAAACATCCCAAACAATAAGCTTTTCTATTCCGCCTTCCACGTTGGCTCCCGCATCTCCGCTAACTGTTTTTAATGGAATATTATAATTGATTCCGCCATTATCAGAGCATAACACCTGAATATTAAATAATTGACCTGCTTTTTCCTGGGTTAAATCGTAAAATATATTGATTTTATTTTCCAGCTTTTTGATACGAAGGTTTTCGATTTTTTGAGCACTCACAGAATAAACAAGGCCACAAAAAATAAATATGATACTTACAAAAGCTAATTTTTTCATGACAATTTAATTAGGGTTAGAACACTCCCAAATTAACGATTTATATTGAAGTTTCCAAGAATGTAAAAGGCTTTTATTAATCTAAGCAACTGGTTAAAAGGGATATCGTTCTAAAATTAAGATTAATGAAATGCCCAATCCGGCTCCAGACATAATCAGGTTCCAATCTTGTTTATTCAAACGCGTAAAACGCAGCATGAAGGCCGATAAAAGCAAAAAGACTGTTACAATAAATACTTGGCCTAATTCTATGCCCAAGTTAAAAGCAAATAATGGCTTTATAATATTTTCTGCTGAACCTAATAAACTTTTTAAATAATTCGAAAATCCTAAACCATGAATTAAACCAAAGAATAGAGCAGCAAAATATTTTACCAGATGCAATGATTTGCTTTGGGGTAAATCCTTTTGAATGATATTTGCCAATGCTGTTATTAAAATGGTTACCGGAATTAAAAACTCAATAAAATCACTGTTTATCAGGATATAATTAAAAGTAGCTAATACAAGTGTAGCGCAATGTCCTATTGTAAATGCAGTAATAAGAATGATCATTTTTTTCCAATCACGAAAAGTATAAACTGCACTGAGGGTTATTAAAAATAAAATGTGGTCGTAACCTTGAATATCGGCTATGTGCGAAATCCCTAATTCAAAATAAAGCTCAAAAACGGACATACTTAATAATTTAAATTTTACCAAAGAAATAAAAAAATGTAATTTTATCATATGATATTGCTTACAAAATCAATATTTCCGGTTTTCTTGTATTTGTGGTTAAGTATGCATCCTATACATGTATCCATAACCAATATGGAATACTCAAACGAAAATCAGAAGTTGGAGTACTCCATTAAAGTTTTTAAGGATGATTTTCAGTTGTTATTTTTTCATTTGAACGAAAAGAACATTGATTTTAATCAAATCAATGATATTGAGCAAAATTTACCATTAATTAAAGCATACTTTAACAAAAACCTGCAAGTGATTGTTAACAATGTGATAATCGAACAAGATTTTCAAAAGTATTCATTAACAGATGATGCAGTCTGGTTTTATTTCGAATCATCAATAAAGCAGAAAATTATATCCATAAAATTGATAAATACTGTACTTTTAGATTTATATTTCGACCAAAAGAACCTGTTGATTTTTAAAGCAAGTAATTTCGAGAATGGGTATCGGTTCGATATAAATAATAAGGAATATCAGATAGAGTTATAATGACAAAAAACTATTTAGCAATACTATTTATCCTTTTGATAAGCTTTATGGCAAAATCTTCCAAAGCCACGCATAACAGGGCGGGAGAAATAACCTATGTTCAGATATCCGATTTAACCTATGAGATTACCGTAACAACTTATACCTATTTGTTAAGTTATGTCGATCGCGAAGAGCTTGAAGTGGAGTGGGGTGATGGGACTTTTTCGATCGTTAAACGTACCGAGGTGCTCGATATGCCCGATTATTATCGCAGAAACAGATACGTGGCAAGGCACACTTTTCCGGGGCCTGGGATTTACGAGATTTTAGTGCAGGATCCGAATCGGAATTTTGGAGTCGACAACATTCCAAATTCAGTGAATACGGTCTTTTCTGTCAAAACAGCTCTTTTTGTTAATCCCGAATTAGGATATAATAATACACCTGTTTTGTTAAATCCGCCAATTAACCAGGCTGGGCAATATCGTGTATTTGTTCATAATCCCGGTGCTTACGATGCAGATGGAGATAGCATTGCTTATTCCTTAACGGAATGTACCGGCGAAGACGGAAAACCCATACAAGGTTATTCCTTGCCTCCTGCAACATCTTCTATTGGAATCGACGAAATATCTGGTGATTTTATTTGGGACACTCCACCCGATACGGGCAAATACAACGTGGCAATTAAAATTGATGAATGGCGGAAAGGAATAAAAATAGGGTCTATTACACGCGACATGCAGATTGATGTGTATGCAACCGAAAATTATCCTCCCAAAATCGATTCAATTCCTGATATTTGCGTATTGGCCGGCGATTCAATTAAACTCACAATCCGGTCGACCGATGAAGAGCTAAATGAAGTTCGTGTAGAATTAAGCGGTGGCCCTTTTTTGTTTGATAGCAGTCCGGCCACATACCAAACCATTAGCAGTACGCCGGGCGAGAATATTACCGAGTTTACCTGGAACACCAACTGTAATCATATTCGCAAAGAGCCTTTTATGGTTTTAATAACTGCCAGAGATGAACATCCTGATGTAGACCTTGTTGGTACCCGAAGATTTTATATTAAAGTAATAGGCCCCGAACCAAAAAACCTGGAGACAAAACCCGGAAATGCATACATTAAATTAAACTGGAATAGTCCGGATTGCGAAGCGGTAAACTATTTAATTTACCGCAGAATAGGATCGTATGATTATATTCCAGATAGTTGCACATCTGGCCTTCCTGAAGAAACAGGTTACGAACTGGTGGGTGAAACAGAAGATACCTTATTTGTCGATAATGATAATGGCGAAGGCCTGGTGCAAGGTTTTAGTTATTGTTACCGTATCGTTGCCGAGTTCGCCAATAAAGGCGAAAGTTATCCTTCGCAAGAACAATGTGCATCCTTAGCTCCCGGTATACCTATTATGACCAATGTAAGCGTATTGAATACACACGAAGCTCAGGGGGAAATCCAAGTGCGTTGGACTAAACCCGATCAGCTGGATACCATTGCAGGAGCTCTCGGGCCTTTTAAATACATCATCTATCGTTCAGATGATCAATATGGAATGAATATGCACCGTATTGATTCTTTAACAGGACTGGATGACACAACCTACATTGATAGTGATTTGAATACAAAAGATGTTCATTATTCATACATGATTGCCTTATACAACGATACTCCGGGCAACCGTTTTCGTATTGGAATTCCTCCCATGGCCTCATCAGTTTACTTGAATTTAACTCCTGCTGACAATGTGGTTGAAATCGATATTGAGAAAAATACTCCCTGGCTCGATAATGAATATGTAATTTACCGCTACAATAATTCAACATCCAGTTTTGATTCGATTGATTATACCAGCAGCAGAACCTATACCGACCGAAATCTGGCAAATGGAACAAATTATTGCTACCAGGTGAAAAGTGTAGGAGTATATTCTTTTAATGAAACGGAATATCCAACAGAAAACTGGTCGAATGAGAAATGCCAGGTGCCGGTCGATAATCAACGGCCATGTCCCCCAAGCTTGCAGGTGCGTTCATCATGCGATAGTTTGAAAAATGTGCTTACATGGAATAATCCAAATTTAAGTTGTGCCGATGATGTAATTGCATACAAGATTTATTACGTGAATAATACGGAATATGAGCTGGATTCTATTATGCGAATTGAAGGAGCCGAGAACACAAGCTTCGAGCATTTTCCGGAAGAATCCATGGGTGCTTGTTATGCAGTGGCTGCGATCGATTCCTTTCAAAACGAAAGCCAGGCTTCCTATGTTGTATGTGTTGATAATTGTTCGTATTACGATTTACCCAATGTATTTAGTCCGAATGGCGACGGAATAAATGATGTATTTAAAGCAATAAACCCAAACAATGTAGTGCAACGTGCAGAAATGAAGGTGTTTAACCGCTGGGGTGATTTGGTTTTTGAAACAGTTGATCCGAACATTAACTGGGATGGAAAAGTAAGAAATTCGAATAAAACGGTTAGTTCGGGTGTATATTATTTCATACGTGATGTTTGGGAACCACGAATTTCCGGATTGGAAGTGCGAAATATAGTTGGGTTTATTTATGTTTTTTCTGATGAAGGTGGAGATCCAATATACTATGAGTAAGCTTACACATATACTTTTATTTCTTTTTATTCCCTTGCTTGGTTGGCCACAAAAAAGAGAATTCAGAGAGTTGTATGCATTTTATCAGATAGATCAAGGTAATTACGGCAGAGCACTGGATAGCATCGATTTATTGCTAAATCAATATCAGAGTAATGATTTGGTTTTAGCTAAAGCAAATATTTTGTATAAGCTAAAAAGTTACGAACAGGCTTTACTTTTGGCCAATGAGATTAATAAATCATCGCACGGTATTGCAACTGAATTGCAACTTAAAATACATCTCGACCGCGATGATTATAAAAGCGCCAAAGAAGCACTAATACAAAATATTAAATCGAGCTATAAAATGAGCTTGTTTGATTTGTTAAATCATCCTGATTACAACAAGCTAACCGGTTCATCATTAATGGATAGTGTTCTAAAAACAAACCTGTACTCAGCTACTGAAAAACAACTATATCAGGCAGAAAAACTATACAGGAGTAAACGCTTTAGTCAGGCAGAGTTTATCTTAGACCAGATGATTAAAAGAAACGATCAGCTTGCCGAAGCGTATTATCTAAAAAGCTTGATTGAAAGCCAGAAAGATTTTTATACGAATGCACTTAAGCTTATTAATACCGCAATTATACTTCAACCATCAAATACTGAATTCTATGTTCAAAGAACTGATCTTTTAATCAAATTAAAACAATACAAACAAGCTCAGTATGATATTGATAAACTGCTGAAGATTAAACCTGCTGACCTAAATGTTTACGGTTTAAAAGCAAAAGTATCATTAATGAATAAAGAATACGAGGAAGTAGTTCTTTTAACCGATCAATTATTTGATTTGGAACTTAAAAATCAGGACTTATTATATGCAAACAGCAAAGCTAATTATGAGCTTGGTAACCAAATGCAAGCACTAAAGTCGGTAAACGAGTTGTTGACCAAAGAATCAAGTAAGGAGGCATTCGAACTGCGAGGCGATATTTACATGAAAACCAAAACCTACGAGTTCGCCGCACAGGATTACTCCATGTTTCTGGATATGGAGCCTTATAATGGTAACATCTACAATAAAAAGGGTTTAGCCAGATACAATATGGGCGATAGGGAAGGTGCCTGCTCCGACTGGAAAAAGGCGAAGCGTTACGGAAGCTACGATGCGGTTAAAAACCTGGAGAAATTTTGTAAATAGAGATTTCGAAGATGTGTTACAATGCGAAATATTTATTGGAAAAAGCTTTAAAAAGGGCAATTTACTGGAATCAACAACGAGATGTTGATTATTACAGGGAGAAACTGCGCGAATACGAAGAACAATACCAGGTTTCTGGTTTTGCACATCCAAAAGTAATTATTTATACCAATGAACAGCCATACGAACCTTTACTTTCTAGTTGGGGTTTAATACCACACTGGACAAAATCAGAGAAAGATGCACTGGTAATTCGAAATAACACCATTAATGCACGTGGCGAGACTATTTTCGAAAAGCCTTCGTTTAGAGATGCTGCAAAAGAAAAGAGATGTATCATTCCGGTTGCTGGATTTTATGAACATCATCATTACAAAGGGCAAAAGTATCCGTTTTATATCACTCGAAAAGATGATGAACCATTAAATTTGGCAGGTTTGTGGAGTGATTGGGCCAACAAAGAAACAGGTGAAATAATTTGTAGCTTTTCAATTGTTACTACACAGGCCAATAGGCTGATGTCTAAGATCCATAATAATCCGAAATTGCCGGAAGCCCGTATGCCGCTAATTCTTGCTGATGGCGCCGAAGATGAGTGGTTAAAGCCTATTAATAAAAACGATTTACAAAGCTTATTAAAACCTTTTTCTGAACAAGAATTAAAAGCACATACCGTAAGGAAACTTAGTGGTAAAGACTCGCCCGGCAATACTCCCGAAGCCAGTGAAGAATATGTTTATGAGGAATTAAAGTTCTAGTTGTTGAGCATTATTTTTCGTCTGATTTTCTAAAATCCATAAATAGTAAAACCACCATCTACGCTAATGCATTGACCTGTAATGTAGTCAGCTGCAGGCATGCATAAGAAGGCCACTGCTGCCGAAACATCTTCGGGCTTACCAACTTTTTTCATAGGTGTTCGCGATATAACGGTGTTATAATATACTTTATTCATAAGCACGGTTTCGGCCAAAGGAGTTTTTATGTACCAGGGTGCTACAGCATTTACTCTTATTCCGTCTTCGGCCCATTCTGCTGCCAGATTTTTAGTAAGCTGAATAATAGCCGCTTTTGTCATTCCATAAATAGATCCTGTGCGCAGGTGCTTCTGTCCGGCTACCGATGAAATATTAATTACATTTCCCTGATCTGATTTTTTCAATAAAGGATAAGTTAATTTGCTAAGTTCAAATGCCGAACGCAGATTGGTATTTAGAATATGATCGTATTCATCTTCCGTATATTCAATTGTTTTTTTTCTGATATTGGTTCCTACATTATTTACCAGAATATCCAGGGAACCCCACTTTTTGCTCGTGGTTTGTACAAGCAGTTTTAGATCTTGTTTTTTACTCAAATCAGCTTCCATAAAGCTAATTTTTTCTGTATTTAATTCATTTTGCAAGGCTGTAAAATCAGCTTTATTTCTTGCAACAATAAGTACTTCGGCACCCAATGCAACAAATTCTTTTACGATTGCTTTTCCAATTCCTTTGGTTCCGCCTGTTACCAGTGCTTTTTTATTCGTTAATTTCCAACGATCTATCATTTTTTTAACTCTTTTGTGGGTCTGTAAAAATAAACTTTCCCTTTGATTATATGATTTGTATTGAGTTCACTAAGGCCAACCTTTCGTCCTGAAAACTCTGTGTTCTGATGTGCAATTTCAAAAATGCCTTTTCCTAAAACTTTATAAACTATTGCTGTATGATGAGCCATGAGTTCGGTATAAGTAACATTTCCTTCGGTATATCTAACAGTTACATTTTTAAATTGAATCAAATCTCCCGGATACACCTTATCTTTCTCATGATCAATGCGATTACCGTAAATATATTGCCTGTCCCAAGCGGCATCAACCCGAATAAGAGCCTGATTGGCCAGATCCCAGCATTCGCCGCGATCAACCTTTTTACCAATTACCGACTCAACATACTCTACAATTTCTTTATTTAATGTGGGAATTTCCTGAGCTATTGTTCGATTTATTAAAAGTAAAGCAAAAACACTTAAGAATATGATCTTCTTTTTCATTTGATAACATGATTGATTTATATTCAAAACGCATGAGCTGTCAAAATGTTTTTTCGTTTTAATTTGTTTTGCGAACACTTATTAAACCATTCCCATCGTTTGTAACATTCCCAATGTGCGATGCATATTTAATTCCATTTGATTTAAGTTCCCGGATAATTTCATCTTTCTGTTCCGGATTAACCGTAAAAAGTAATCCACCGGATGTTTGTGCATCACTTAAAATGATTTTATCCAGATCAGATATAGAATCATCCCAATCAATGTATTTCGAAAAATAGTCCAGATTATTTATCGATCCACCAGGCACAACGTTGCCACTGGCAAATTCGCGTGCTTCATCAATGATTGGAACCTGGCCCAGCAGAATATCAACATCCACTTTACTTGCAGTCGTTAATTCGCTGAGATGACCCATCAATCCAAAACCCGTTACATCGGTACATGCCGACACATTGAACTTTTGTAAGACTTCAGCCGCTTTTTTATTTAATTCCGACATGGTTTGTATTACAAAATCGATTGTTTTTTTGTCTGCAAGTCCACGTTTTATAGCTGTTGTAATAATCCCCATCCCGATAGGTTTAGTTAAAATAATGGCATCGCCTTTTTTCGCTCCTGCGTTAGTCCATATTTTGTCAGGATGAGCGATTCCATTTACAACCATACCGAATTTTGGTTCTGGATCGTCAATGGTATGTCCGCCAACGATTTCAATACCTGCTTCTGTCGCTTTATCCTGTGCGCCTTGTAAAATTTGTTTTAATACTTCCATTGGCAATCGGTTCGATGGGAAACCAACAATATTTAGGGCAAAAATAGGCGTGGCGCCCATGGCATATACATCACTTAATGCATTGGCAGCAGCAATAGCACCAAAATCATAAGGATTATCGACAATGGGAGTAAAAAAATCGACCGTTTGAATTAGAGCTGTATCTTTATTGATTTTATAAACTGCCGCATCATCAGAGTGTTCAGTATTAATCATTATATTCGGATTGGTTGATTTGGGCATTCCTTTAAGAATTTTTTCCAATTCTTGCGGACGCAGTTTACAGGCACAACCCAGTCCTTGCGTGTATTTGGTTAATCGAATATCTGAAAAATCATTGATTTCTGCCGGTTTAATTTCAGTTTGTGATAGACTTAGCTTTTTAACCGTTTCAATAATCAGCTTCGACGCACGCTGTATTTCATCTTCTGTTGTTGATTTGCCCACAGAAAATCGAATGGTTCCCATGGCATAATCGGTATTTAACTTAATTGCTGTAAGTACCGGAGAAACATCCACTGAATCGGTATGGCAGGCTGCTCCGGCCGATGCAGCAATTCCTTTTAATTCCAACTCATTTAACAAAATATTTGCTTCGACATTGGGAAAACTGATGTTTAAGGTATTGGCCAGTCTTAATTCAGGGTGTCCGTTTAGTTTAATCTGCGGTAATTCGGTTTTTAAATTATGGTACAATAAATTTCGTACCGATTGCATATGTGTAATGTTTCGGTACAAATAGCGATGGGCTATATCACATGCTTTGCCTAATCCTACGATTTCGAGAACATTTTCAGTTCCGGCACGTTTGTTTTGCTCGTGATCGGCACCGTGAATCAATTTTTCGAGTTGTATTCCTTCTTTAATAAATAATGCCCCAATTCCTTTTGGTGCATATAATTTGTGGCCTGCAATGGACAGTAAATCAACACCCATTTCTTTGACATCTACAGGGTATTTTCCTGCAGACTGGGCTGCATCAGTATGAAAATAGATATTGTTTTTTCGGGCTATTTTTGCAATTTCTGAAATCGGTTGAATTGTTCCGATCTCATTGTTGGCATGCATAATAGTTATTAAAATGGTTTGTTTGCCGATCGCTTTTTCCAGTTTATTTACATCGACAATACCTTCTGAGTCAACCGGAATGTAAGTAACCCGAAATCCTTTACGCTCAAGGTATTTGCAAACTTCAATAACAGCCGGGTGTTCAATGGTCGATGTGATGATATGATTTCCACGGTTTTCGTAAGCATATGCAATTCCTTTTATGGCATAGTTATTCGACTCGGAACCACCACTGGTAAAAATGATCTCGTGGGGTTTGCAGTTGATTAAATTCGCCACTTGTTTGCGGGCATTCTCAACGGCTTTTTTCGTTTCTACACCAAAGCTGTGCGATGAGCTGGGATTACCGAAATAATCTATTAAATAGGGTTGCATGGCCTGCGCTACTTCCTTATCGATTGGTGTGGTAGCATTATAGTCGAGGTATATTTTCATATTGTACTTTTTAAGTGGAGTAAAATTACAAAACTTAAGCAAGATAAATGATATAAAATAAAAAGAGCTCCAAAATTTAGAGCTCTTTTTATTTCAATTGATCAATACTTATTTCTGAATCATCAGTTTCTTAGTTACTAACTGATGATCTGTTTTAAATACAATATAATAAATGCCGCTTGCCAAACCCGGATCACGCCATATAATTTGGTGATCGCCTGCAGGCTTATAGGTATTAATTAATGTTTCGATCTGATTACCAGACGCATCAATGATGCTAATATTTATTTGTCCGGTTTTCAAAAGATTATAATTAATCGTAGTAAAAGCTTGCATTGGATTAGGGAAGATCTGAATATTTAATTCATCCAGATCTTCAATGCCCGATCCAACAACCGTTTGGGCATTGGAAGGAGTCGATGGACAGTCGTATTCGTTGTACACAACTACTGTGTAATCTCCACTTGTTGTGGCAGAATACGTTTGGCTTGTGGCTCCATCGATGGCCACATTATCGCGATACCACTGATAAGCTGATGCCGATGTAGCAGTTAATGTATAACCATCTACTGTAATGCTAGGTTGAGTCGGTACAGGATTAACATTGAGCGTTACGTAAACTGTACTGTCAATTCCATCCGATGTTATGGTGCTACCTTCGTAATCTCCGGCAGTTGAATACAGTGTGCCAAACAGATCATATTCATCGCCTTCACAGATGTTTTCAGTTATAAATGTTTCATATGGAACTAAAACATCATCACAATAGGTATCACTTTGTCCGATTAGATCGTCGGAGATGGTTAAACAAACCTCATATCTTCCACCTTCTGCATACTCATGCCTTGGACGCAAAGTAGTTGAGTTAACAGCTTTTGTTTCAGCTTTTGTGGCATCACCAAAGCTCCAGCTTAATTTAGAACCACCACCATGGCCAACTCCTAAAATATCTACAGGTTTTCCTCCCGGTTTACCTAATGCAGTTGTATCTAACTCATAGGTAAATGCTGCTTTAATACTGTTGTTCTGCACACCTACATTAATGTATTCTGCTGTTTTACTTTCGCATCCTGTTGTTGAATTAACCGTGGATAGCTCTACTAAATAGAATCCCGCTTCTGTATACTGGTGAAGTGGTTCTGCATCAGTTGATGTATTTCCATCGCCAAAGACCCATTGGTACGTATCAGGATCTCCATAGGATTTATCGATGAATTGAACCTGTAGCAAGGATGTGTCAATCTGATACTTAAAGTTAGCCAGGCAGTTTTCTGCAGCTAAGTTGGAAGTCTGAATTAACTTACAGGTTGTTTTAACTGCATTGGTCATTGTATTGGTTGCGGTTAAGCATACAAACTGGTATCCTCCATTTGAATAAATATGTGTAGGGTTCTCTTCTGTTGCAGTAGTTCCATCGCCAAAGTCCCAAATGTAGCTAAGGTTTTCGCCAAGCGATTCATTAAAGAACTTAACACTACCATTGGAGAAATCTGCCTGGTAGAAGAAATCTGCCTCCACATCGTTAGCTGAATTACCAATCAAAATTACATTCTCAAAGTAGTCGAAACAACCATTAGATTGATTATAAGTGTTTAAACTTGCAGTATAGTATCCCGGAGCCGGATAGGTATGAACAGGACTTGGCCCAATATGATACCTGCCATCGCCAAATAGCCAGTAATAGTCTGTTGCACTTCCTACACTACTGTTTGTAAAGTAAGCAGTGTTACTGGTTGAGTCGATGTAAGCAGTAAATGTTGCATCGCAGTCGATTGTTCCTACCTGAATATCCTTAATTCTAAAATCAAAACAGAAACCGCTTGCATCGGTAATGGTTAACGAAACCGAGTATAATCCTGGTGAATTGTATGAGTGAATAGGATTTTCGCCGGTTTCGTATGTACCGTCGTCGAAATACCAGAAATAACTCTCAATATTACCAATGGAGTTGTTTGTAAATTTAACTGTATTGGTAGCCGTATCTGTAACTGTAAACCTAAAATCGGCGATACATTCGGCTGCACCAACCTGAATAAAGGTTGCGTGATAATCGTTACAGTTATTTACGGTGTCGCGCACACCTAAACTAACAAGATATAGTCCGGGTTGTGTGTAAATATGTTTCGGACTCTTCCTGGAAGATGTTTTGCCATCGCCGAAATCCCAGAACCATGCATTAACAGCACCGGTTGACTTATCGTTAAAGCTTACTTCGTTGGTATTCGGATTAATATAGTATCCAAAATCGGCATTGATATTGCATGATAATGCACCTACCTGGATTGTTTTGCATGCTTCTGATCTTTCGCCGGTTCCGGCATTAAATACAGTTAAGCAAACATTATAAAAACCTGGTACCGGATATGTATGGTTTACAGAATCGCCTGTTGCAAACGTTCCGTCTCCAAAAGTCCAATACCAACTATCAATTTCTCCCGATGAAGCATCAATAAATTGAACATTCCTGGTGGCAGGATCAACAAAATAGTTAAATTTTGCTTTGGTAACCAACTGACTTGTATCTGTAACAACATCAATGTTCTTACAAACTCCATCAAACGATCCGGTTAATTCGTTGAATACACTTAAGCAAACTTCATACTCGCCCGATTGTGCGTATTGGTGGGATGTATTAGGAATTGTATCCCACATGCCATCACCAAATTCCCAATACCAATTCGTAATCTCTCCTTCTGAAATATCTGTAAATTCTACATTTCCTGATTCAGGATCGATAAAGTGGTTGAAATCTGCAATAATATCTACCTGTCCGATGGTTATTTTCTTGCAAACTTGTGATATACATCCGGTTGTATTGCTTCTTATAGTTAAGCACACATTATATACACCCATTGTTGGATAATAATGAACTGGCATTGTATCGGTAGCGAATGTCCCGTCGCCAAAATCCCAGTACCAGGATGTGATTTCACCTAATGATTGATCGGTAAATAGCACATTTTGATTTGTTTCATTTACCTGATATTTAAAATCAGCAAAACAACCCACTTCACCTACAGTAATCATAAGTGATATTTCATCGCTACATTGGGTAAGGGTATCATGAACGATGAGAGTAACTTCGTAAACACCATAATTCTGATAGGTATGCACTGGATTCTTTAGTTGCGAAACTTTACCGTTTCCAAAATCCCAGTAGTAGGATGAAATTTCACCAACAGAGTTATTGTAAAATGTTACCTTTTTATCAATAATATCAAAAGTAAACTTGGCAATACAGGATGCTAATTCTTGTTTAATCCATATGGTTTGGGTTTGCTGTGAGCTTCCACAACCATTGGTTACAGTTAATGTAACATCGTAGTCGCCTTCTTTTGTATAATAATGACTAGGATCTTTTTCCGTAGATGTAGTTCCGTCGCCAAAATTCCACAGATATTCATTATTTCCAAAATCATCATTATCATCTTCGTACATAAATTGAATGGGTTCCATTCTTCGTGCATCCCATCTGTCGGCATACCAAAATGCTTCAGGAACATTTGTATTGCTAATATAAACCGTTGTGTATATAGAGTC
>CAYVEW010000039.1:0-26654 GCA_964450375.1 uncultured Bacteroidales bacterium | reverse complement strand
TCTTTTAAATAAACACGAACCGAATCGCCAATATAAACTCCACCGGAAACATCTTGGAATACTGCAATAGCACCGGTATTATCTTGTATAAAAAAGGTTCTGTAACTATTATCGGTTTCGTTATCCATGGTTACTGTTGCATAAACCGATGCATCTTCGGTAAAGGTATAAGTACTGTTACCATTATTAATAAAAAAATCTTTTACCTGTTGTATGGTATATACATTTCCTACTGGGATTTCGGTAATTGGGGGTTTGTCGTATTCATCATCGACACAAGAAAACATGATTGCTGCCAGAGCAACAACGAATGTAACTACTGAGTATTTTCTGAATTTTTTCATGATATATAATTTTTATATTTTCTATTTAAAAGCTAAGTGTTAAAATAAGCATATATGTTCGGCCGTACATGTAAAAATAATTTGCCGGATATTTATTTACATCTTTTCCTTCGTAATCGAATCGTAATTGTTCGTAACCGCCTGTTTTTAGTTCTGTATTATCCAGCACATTGGCCACATTGGCAAACAGGCTTACATAATATTGCTTGAATCGCCACGATTTACCGCCCGAGATGTTAAAAACATAACCATTAGATAATTTCTCCTGGCTTAAAATTTCTTTTGCCAGCTCGGAATTAGAATCTAGTCCTTCAACTGCATCCAGTGTGCGGCGTGCGGGATTAAAACTTAAATAGATATCGTCGAAATATGTACCGTTTACCGATACCCACCAGTATTTAGGCGAGCGATACTCTACACCAAGAGTTAATGCCGTTTGTGGTGTTCCATCTACTCTGTAATCTTTTACATAAACAGTTTGCGATGCTTGTGTAAATTCATCTGGAGTTTCTCCTGTATTATCAACAGTTGCTCTTACTTCAGGCCTTGAGTCCCAAGTGTACTGGCCTAAAGCGGCTGCACCTTTAAGAGTAATGGTGGATGTTACCTTGCCTTCAAGGCCAAGCTCCATTCCAAAATGCTTTTTGTCAATACCTGTCATGGCATAATTTACAAAGTTTCTATAAGCATCGTGGTAAAAACTCATTACATCAACCTGATCTTTAAATGTGGTATAATACCCTGTTAATCGGGCGGTTATAAACGGTAAGCGAGCCAGGTAATTGGCATCAAAACTCATAATGGTTTCTTCGCTCAATCCATCAATTACATTGTCTCTTGTTCTTGGAGAAACGTAAGCATCTTCAAAATTAGGGGCTCTTGTTAAGTACGATCCATTGGCATATACAATGTGGCGGCCTGTAATTTTATAGGTTAAACCTCCTGATACATTGTAATTAAAGAAACTTTGTTTTTCCGAATCACCATACGAGTTGTCGGGAAATTTTCCAACACGCATGTTACCTGTTCGGTAAAAAGATGTATTCGACACTCCTATAGCTAAATAGGCGTCTATATTGTCAATGGAATAGTCTGCTTTCACAAAACCATTCAGCTTATTGATATTAGCTTCGTAGTCGTATCCAAATACATCACCTTCTTTTGCAATGCGGTTTGGATTATTTAAATCGCTCTGGCGCTCTTCTGGATTATCCACATCACCCTGGGCGAATTTATCAATATCGTACCAGAATTCGCCACCCAATAAATCACTTACCAGTTTGTAGTGTCGGTTATTATAAGTGGTATAACTAATGTTTCCAAGTAATTTTAAATTGTCAGTCAGATCATAATTTAACTTAATGTTTGCCATAAGTTGAGAATGATCATCGCGACGATCCTCCACAATATATTTAGATCTAATTCCTTCGTATGTTTCACCTGTAATTCCTTGATAATTTTCTACCTGAAACCATTCATCGCTATTTGCCTGGAAAAAATAATCCCACTGCACTTGCTGATCTGTCCAGCCTTCGTAAAACTCATCATTTCGGTTATAATAAGGAAGATTTCGGTAATAATTTGGGCGAGGGTCTTTTGCATCTGCCCATGTTAAGGCTGTATTTCCATTACGTCCAAAAGTGTAGGACACAGATGTACTCATTTTCATTTTTTCACTAATATCCCAAAGATGATTCAGAATAAAGTAAGGCTTCCACGAATCGGCAACTCGCGCATTTCTCATTTCACCATCCTGATAACCCCAGTTGGCATTGTAAAAGTTAGATCCGGCAAGATCGTAGGCTTCCTGTGTTGATCCAATTTGCTTTCCCCGTTTATTCGGAGTAGCAAAAGCAGTTAACGAAACCGAATGCTTATCGTTGATAATTTTTTCGGCAGCTAGAAAATACGACCAGGCATCGTAGAAAGTTCCGGGTACGTATCCTTCTTCGGCCCATCTTCTGGATCCCGAGAAAGTAACAGCCCAGCCATTGTCCATTAAACCTGTCGATGCGGTTAACATAACTCTGTTTTTGTAATTCGACATTCGCGACATGTACGATGTTTTTATTCCCGGACGGTATTCCGAAGCCCGGGTAATAATATTTGCACCGCCACCTAAATAAGATATGGAAAGATCGTTGTTGTCGTTTCCGTAATAAATTTCTTCGTTGCGTTGCACATCATTTAATCCACCCCAATCAGAGTAATAGGATCTTCCTGTTTCCAGGTTATTCATGTCGATTCCATTAAAAAACACAGCCGAGTTTTCAGAATCATAACCACGTACGCGAAATCGTGCAGCTCCGAAAGTATATGCTGCTACATCTGAAAAAACATCGCCTGATGCACGCAATAAGCCACTGGCACTTTGCATACCTTCATCGTCAAGATCTCCTTCTTCGAGCACAATCATAGGTAACTCATCCGAAGCTACATTTTGGCCGGGAGCATATGTTAAAGCAATGCTGCCCAAATCAAGTTCCTGTCCGGTAGTTAGTTCAAACTGAACTTCTTTTTGTTCATATTCCATTCCGGAAATAATAAGTGTACCTTCTCCTGCAGGAGCATCACTTAAAATAAAATCTCCACTTTGATTACTTAGAGCTTTTGTTGAAGTACCAAGCAGTTCGATGGTAATACCTTCAACCGGGGTAGCTTTTTCGCTATCCACAATTTTTCCTTTAACCGAACCTGTTTGGGCAAAGGAAGTAAAAGCCATAAACAAAGAGAGAGTAAATAAAAATGTAAGACGTCTCATATGTTTAGATTGATTTAATTTTATATTGTTAATATTTCTTTGATTATCATTCAAATATCCCCGCTAATCCATATTTTTTTGAAGGAAAAGGACATAAAAATACATACTAATTTTTTAGTTCGGAAATTTTTTTTTACAATTACCAACATTTTATTACTCAGCACTATGAAACAGAATAATACAACAATTAAAGCGATATTTTTAGTGGTTTTTTCTTTTTTTGTTTTTGCCCTAAAAATTAGTGCACAGGAAAAACAGTTTAAAGTTGCCACGGTAGCTTTTTATAATCTGGAAAATCTATTTGATACAATAGATACTCCCGATAAAAATGATTTTGAATACACCCCACAGTCAGATAAAAATTGGGATTCGAACAAATACTGGTCGAAACAGAAAAATATGTCGGAGGTAATTGTTCAAATAGGAGCCGATTTAACTAAAACCGCTCCGGCCATTCTTGGTGTTTGCGAAGTAGAAAACCGGCTGGTTTTGGAAGATCTGGTAAAAACACCTGAATTGGAGAAGTATGCTTATGAGATTGTACATTACGAATCGCCCGATAAACGTGGTATCGATGTGGCTTTATTATATCAGCCTGCCATATTTAAGGTTACCGATAGTAAATCAGCTACGCTAAAAGTGGATGGTATGGATGATTTTTACACTCGCGATCAGCTTGTTGTATCGGGATATCTTGATGGTGAAAAAATGCATTTTATTGTTAATCACTGGCCTTCGCGCAGTGGAGGCGAAAAAAGAAGCAGGCCTTTACGTAATGCAGCGGCCGATTTAACCAGATCACTTGTAGACTCAATATTTTCTGTTGAGCCGGATGCAAAAATTGTTGTGATGGGCGATTTAAATGATGACCCCATTAACGAAAGTTTGCTAAAACACCTAAAAGCAGAGAAGAGTAAAGAAAAAACCAAAGAAGGTGAATTATACAATACTACTTATCCATTATTTCAGCAAGGAGTTGGTACTTTAGCTTATCGAGACAAGTGGAATCTTTTCGATCAGATCATTATTTCGCACTCTCTGCTGGGCGACGATAAAAGCAGCTTTAAACATTATAAAACAGCGATTTTTAACAAGGATTTTCTAAAACAAGAAAGCGGCCAGTATAAAGGATATCCATTTAGGACACATGCCGGGGGAGTTTATAAGAATGGTTATAGCGACCACTTTCCAGTTTACCTTTATTTAATTAAAGAAGTGAAATAAAAACGATACAAATAAAAAATGCTAAACGGATTCAGTTTTATGAATCCGTTTTTTTATCACTAAATTTTTAGTGCTTGTCATATTTTTTTGATTTTTAAAAAAAGAAGTCATAAATTCATGTAAATTTTAAAATCGAAAAAGATTATGGAAGTAAAAGGTACCGCGGTTAAGTCAATAAAGGAATATGTCGAAAGAAAGTATCCATCTCGAATAAACGATTGGTTGCAGGCATTGCCCGAATCATCTTCAAAATTAATGAGTGCTGGCATTTTTGCCAACAACTGGTATCCAATGAAAGATGGTGCTGTTGAACCAACAAAGGCAATTGCCAAATTATTTTATAATAATAATTTACAAATGGCAGCATTGGAGTCGGGACGGTTTAGTGCAGAAGTTGGCTTAAAAGGCGTATACAGGATTTTTGTAAAAGTAGCTTCGCCCAATTATTTGATGCAACGTGCAGGAAGAGTGTTTACTTCGTATTACAGTCCTTCCGAAATTGCAGTGGTAAATAGCCACGATAAAGGATTAACCTTGCATATTACTAAATTTCCTGAACCTGAAGTAGTGATTGAACACAGAATTGCAGGCTGGTGCGAAAGAGCTTTAGAGTTTACCAACTGCAAGAATGTAAAAGCAAACATCACCAAATCCCTGGCAAAAGGAGATAACTTAACCGAAATCGTAATTAACTGGAATTAAGTCGATTTAATTATAATACTCTCTTTAAATGACATTTAATAAGATCGGGAGCTAGCCGATCTTATTTTTTTATACGTACAACAACTTGATCAATTATTTTAAGTGCTGTGGTGATTGTGCTCAGATCGGTAAATAATTCGCCGGTTTTACCCGAATAATGGCTATGGCCAATTGCTTTCATTTCATACTGATCCTGTTGTGAGTTCAGGTCAATTTCCACGGCATATACCAAAGCCGGCTGCGAGGATGTTTTATAGTGTTCATCGTCGGGATATTTGCTATTGGTCCAGTACTCATTCCAATCCCACGACTGATTTATTTCAAGTAAAAGTTTAAATTTTTCTGGTAAAATAGTGTCGGATTTTGTTTTTAGAATAAAATCACCCGTGGGTGTAGCTCCTGTATAGGCATCGGCAATTGGATTTTCTGCAGTGGGGATATAAAAACCGTCATCAGCTTGAATGCCACGCTTGTGGCTCCAGTAGGGCAAAGCAGCAGGACGGCGTTTCGATTCACGTACCCAGCGATTGTCTTTAATTTTTCCATAGTCGAAAACTCCTTTGGCAATTGATTCTGCAACATATAAGGTTTGTATGTAATTTCCCTCCACATCTTCAATCCAAATTGCTAAAAGTGGATAATAAATCTCTGGCCCTTCACGAAATTCAATTTCAATGCCCAAGCCATTTCCCGGCAAATTAGTTTCTAATAGAACCGGATTAAATTCTTTCTGATTTTTCTTTTGTGCGTTGGAGTTAAATACAGCACTCAATAAAATTGAAATCAGGACTAAATATTTCATCTGTTTATAATTTTGATTTTAGCGGTCAGATGCAGCTCGCCATGATGCATCAATTGTTCGCTACGACTTACTATTAGCTTTATTATAATCATGCGAGTGTGTGTCAAATTTATTGCAATGGCTCGGTTCATATCATATTAAATTAAAATTGAACAATGATACCTAGAGAAGGCAATACAGTACCCGAACCATTACTTACAATTGTTTTCATTAAATATCGATCCGGATTATTCGGGTCGATAATAAAGTTTCCATTATCATCTGTTTGCGGAACAAACTTGTTGGGCTCGTCCGATTTAAAGTTATATAAATTTTGGATATCGACATAGAACATTAACGACCATTTATTATAGAAAAACTGCTTGTCGATTCGGATATCCAGTTGATGAAACGGATCCAATCGCAAGGAATTAAATTGCGAATAATCAAGATACTCACGGCCACGAACATTCCATGCAGATATCAGGCTGGTTTGATTTTCGTCGAAAGGTGTGTAAGGCGATCCTCCCACAAAACGCCATTTAAATCCAACCTGCCAGTTGCGCTTTAACTCGCGGGTAGCAGTTAAATTTAGTAAATGAATATTATCCCACGATGTTGAAATATACTCATTGGTGAGTTTCAGATTCTCATCAAAGTCTTTAAACTCGCTTCGTACCAAAGTATACGATAACACCAGGTTAAATCCCCATAAATCCTGATGACGAGCCAGCAGCTCCAAACCATAAGCCTGCCCTTCGGCCTTCGAAAGAACTTCTTCGTCACCAAATATGCCATAATCGGCTCCTTTATTTGCCAGCGCTATGGAATCATTCACAGAAAAAGGATAATTACGGTAATATTTGTAAAAGCCTTCCAGTGTAATAATGCTCTGATTGTTTGGTAAATATTCAATACCTCCAACCAGATGATCCACCGAAATGTATTTTAATCCATTTTCTTTATTTATTAATTCGCCGCTTCCCCCGGTAAAACCTAAAGTGGTATAAGCCGGTTGCTGATAATATCTGCCGGTATTGAAGTTTAACGAGAGGTCCGGATTTAACTTATAAGATGCAGAAAAACGTGGAGAAATTTGATTTAGGAGATTCGACATGCTGGATGAATAATTATTTGCATCCGATCGAACGCCGAATGATAAAGCCAGTTTGTCATTTAGGAATTCTTTGCTTAACTGACCAAAAACAGACCATTTCCAGAGATTTAAACTGGCATCATAATCAATGGTGAACGGAGTGGAACCTATAAATTGTTTCCGGAATGTACTATTTGTGTATTGTGCATATTCGAGGCCTGCGCCCACATTAATTTTGTATCCATTATCGGTTCGTGTGGTATTTTCGTATCGGAATTTATTTTCTGCTTCGGTTGATAAATAATCGAATGTTTTAAGGGAATCGACTTCGATATTATCCTGATACTTATATGAAACATTGTTTAAGTAACTTCGGCTAAGTACCCAGGTGTCAAAACTTTTTTCTTTATAATGTTTAAACACAGCACCAAAAGTATAATTCCACTGTTCGTTAACAGGTAAATAATTTAATATATATTGTTGATCTTCCGTTTCGTTTGCATCCAGATTCAGGTTAAACTGATCCAAAGCTCCTAATCCAATTAAAGTTAACTCATTTTTTTCGTTGAAACGGGTTTTTGTTTTAAACTGAAAATCGTTATAAGTAGGCAGGAAGGGCAATTCCAGGACAGCAAACAGTAGTTGCAAATACGATCTGCGTACCGAAACGATATAAGTTGTTTTATCGCCCAGCGGACCATCAAAAGTAAGCGCTACTTCCGAAGCACCAAGCGTTCCTTGTACTTCGAGTTTTTCTTTATTTCCATCTTTCTGTTTAAACTCTAACACAGAACTGAGTGCATCGCCCCGGTTTGCGGGGAAAGCCCCTGAATAAAAGTTAACTTCGCGTATAAAATCAACATTGATTATACCCACAGGACCGCCCGAAGCACCTTGTGTTGCAAAATGGTTAATGTTTGGAATTTCCACATCATCTAAGTAAAAGGAATTCTCGCTGGGCCCGCCACCACGCACAATCACATCATTACGTTGAACCGGAGTTGAAGCAACGCCCGGAAATGATTGAATTACTTTCGAAATGTCGCGATTGGATCCCGGACTTTTTTCAATGTCTTTTATGCCGATTTTTCTTAACGAAACCGGGCTCTCTTCTGTTTTTCGGAATGGAGAAGGTTTTACTACTACCTCGTCAATTGCAATACTTGTTTCGTTTAAAGGAATATCAATGTTCACTAGTTTTGAATTGGTTACCATAATATCGGGCGAAATGTAGGTCTCGAAACCCACAGCCGAAACCTGTAATTTAATAAAGCCCGGTTTTATTCCTGTGAATTTGAATTCACCATCGAAATTACTTGCCGATCCAATATTGGTCTGAAAAATAACAATATTGGCAAACGGTACCCCCTCGTTGTTTTTGCTATTGATAACCCTACCCTGAATGGTTCCGCTATCGGCCCGTTGAGCATATAAATTTGAAATGTTCAGTACAAGTATAATGGACAAATATGCTGTTAATTTCATTATGTGTTTAATTGTTTTAGTTTTGATTTGAACAAAATAGGTTTAATAAAGTTCAAATCATACTTTATATTATTTTATTTCTTTTTTTAGAATTTGTTATTTACATTGATGCACTCAAAACCTATTTTTATGTTCAGAATACTGATCGTTTTTTTTATCTTACTTTACTCTAGCCTGTTAACTGGCCAGGAAGTAAAACTGGATAATTTGCAAGCTGATTATATGACCAAATTCGATCGTTATTCCGTTGAAAGTGGTTTAAGTAATAACAGGTGTTTAAGTGTGTTTCAGGATCGGTTTGGATATCTATGGATTGGAACTGAAAATGGTTTAAATCGTTTCGACGGGCATGAGTTTGTTCATTATATGCACGATACCAGTGACAGCTTAAGTATTACAGGGAATTTTATAAGTGGCATAAGTGAAGATATAAACGGCAACTTATGGATTGCAACACATTCGGGATTAAATTTATTCAATAGAAGCACAGAAACATTTCAGCGATTTTTAAAACAGGAAAATAAAAATAGTTTACGCGATAATCATGTTAGAGCTATTCTTGCCGATTCGATTTATTTATGGATTGAAACCCTGGACGGAACTTTAAGCAAATTGAATGTAGAAACACAATTGTTCGAACATTTTAAACACCCCAAAATTACTCAGCCATATTATTCATACCATAGTATTTTTAAAGATACAGATGGAGAAATTTGGGTGGGGGGAAGAAATATGGGTCCCTGTAAATTTAATCCGCAAACTGAACTTTTTTCCTGCATCGAACCGGGAGATTTGAGCAAAGGTAAAAAAAGAGACCGGGATGTTGCCAGTTATTTTATTGATCATAACAACAATTTCTGGGTTTCAGCAACCGATGGGATATATCAATACAACAAAACAAACAATCAGTTTAAACGGGTATTGGGTACTTCTACTTTTTCCATAAAACAAGATAAAAATCAAAATCTCTGGTTTGGAACAGGCAGTGGTGTTATTAAATACGATTACAAAAACCAAGTGGCAACTTTATTTGCGCACGACGAGAATAATCAGAACTCTTTATCAAACAATCATGTAAATGAAATTTACGAAGACAGGGAAGGAAATATCTGGGTTGCCACAGAAAAAGGATTGAATAAGTTAAGTGTCGTAAAAAATAAATTCGGCCATATCTATCATATTCCTGAAAACCAAAATTCTCTCGCATCGAATAAAGTAACAAGCATTGCCGAAGATCAGAATGGAAATCTTTGGATTGGATACGAAGATAAAGGTTTCGATAAATATAATGTGAGCACTCAAAGCTTTGAGAACTATAACACAGAAACGCATCCGGAGCTTAGATCAAACCGGGTATCAACGTTATACTTCGACTCCGATAATCAATTATGGATTGGGCTTTGGCAAGGTGTTGGATTTCATAAACTAAACCCCGAAACTAACCGGATTAAGCATTATGCTTACGATCCTGATTCGCGAAAACGCGATTGGTACAATGATTTTCTGGAAGACTCGAATAATAATTTTTGGGTAGGATTCTGGGGTTCTTCCGGACTACATCTTTTTAACCGAAGTAAAGAAAAATTTGAGCCCGATCATTTTAGACCTGTTAATAAGCCGCTGGAACAAAATATAACCGCTTTAGCCAGCGATAATGAATACATCTGGATTGGAAGCAACAACGGGCTTATTTATAGCTACAATCACACAACCAAAGAGTATAATGCGCATACTCATGGCGAATTTCCATATTGTGAATTTGATCGCTTGCACTCACATAAATTATTTCCGTTTCGTGTTACGCACGAAATAATTGTCGATCATATTAACCGAAAATGGTTTATTACCGACCGGGGTATAATTCTTTTTAATCCGTTAACAAATTTATTCACCGGATACCCTTTTCCATCTGATCAGGATGTGCACCTTATAAACTCAAATAAAAATGTGGCAACAGCCTGGTTTAATGCAAATAATCAATTGCTTAAATTCAATTTTAACACAAAAGAATTTGAAGTTATTAAGCTAAAATCGAACAAAAATGATTTTCGCAACATCAAATTTGTGCATCAAACAAAATCAAACCAATATTTGATTACCGAGAATGAAATATTTAATGCAGATGTGGATTTTAAAAACTTGTATTCGATTAAAGAATTTAAGGATTCAGAAATTGATAAAGTATTTTACGATGATAATCGTGTGTGGATATTTTATGGCGATAAGGTTCTGATTTATAACAATGATTTTAGTAAAATAATACATGAGAGTGCAAATGTGGATTTGCCGGGAGCAGAAATTTATACTTTGCTTAGGCAAGGACAAACTATTTGGATAGGAACAGACAATGGTTTGTATCAAGTGATAGACGATAAACGGATTGTGCATTTTTGTACCGATGAAAATTCAAGCGAAAATATAATCAGCGAACAAATTTTGTCGATTACTGAAGATGTAAGTCATAATCTGTGGATTGGCACCGATAAAGGTTTATGCTTATTCGATTCAACAAAAAAAACATTTACAGCAGTTAATCAACCCAATGCTAATAGCCTGACATCTCATCTTATCAGTGTTTTACTTGAAGATTCGTTTGGAAATATTTGGATTGGAACAACCAATAAAGGTTTGAACCGCTTAAATCCTGAAACAAGAAAAATACAGCATTTTACTTTTTCGCCAACAGATAGTTTTAGTATTTCGAACAATAAGATCAATTGTATATTTGAAGATAAACAAAAGAATTTATGGGTTGGAACCGATTTTGGATTGAATTTATTGCAAACAAAATCCGATAGGTTTTTGCACTTTACAACAAAGAATGGTTTAGCTGGCAATAAAATCCAATCAATTATACAAGATGACGCCGGCCATATATGGATAGGAACCGATAATGGTTGCAGTGTGTACGATGTTGAAAATGCTGAATTTAAAAATTACTACCAGTCGGATGGCCTGCAAAGCAATCAGTTTACCAATGCAGCCATAAAGTTAAGTTCAGGAAAAATTGTGCTGGGCGGAGAAAAAGGAATCAATATTTTTGATCCTGCACAGCTTGCATTTATCTATCCGGAAACTGCGGTTCAGATTACTGGTTTTAAGGTGTTTGATAAAACCTTGCATGCCGACTTTACTGATGATAAAAATGTTATCTTAAATTATAAAGAGAATTTCTTTTCAATTAACTTTTCAGCTTTAAACTATAGTAATCCGCAGCAATACAGTTATTTATATAAGTTAAGTGGTGTTGATCCGAATTGGGTAGTGGCAAAAGAAAACATGGCTGAATATACCGATATAAGGCCCGGCAACTATGTTTTTAGTATGAAATCTGTCTCGCCTGATGGAAATGAAAGTAAAATAAAGCAACTCGAAATAATTATAAAACCCCCTTTCTGGAAAACATGGTGGTTTTACGCTCTTACAAGCCTGTTGGTGTTATCGATCATTAGCTGGATTATTCTCTTACGCATTAATAAACTAAAAGCGCAAAAGGAAAATGCATTGCTTGAGCAAAAATTATTACGGTCGCAAATGAATCCGCATTTTATTTTCAATGCCCTGTTTTCAATACAAAACTATATTTACTCGAAAGATACCGAAAATGCCGATCGCTTTTTAACCAAGTTTGCCCGTTTACTTCGATTAATTCTGGAAAATTCACGCACGGCTACCATATCAATTGACGACGAGCTGCAAACCATTACCAATTACCTGGATTTACAAAAACTGCGTTTCGACGAAAAGTTTAACTACTCGATTGTTGTAGATCCTAAAATTGATAAGGATGAAATGATGATTCCACCCATGCTGGCACAACCGTTTATCGAGAATGCCATTGAGCATGGCTTTTACGAAAAAGAAAAGTCGTATCATATTAACATCAGCATTTGGTTGGTTAATAAAAATATTATATACATTATTGAAGATGATGGTATTGGTATTGAAAAATCAAAACAATTTAAAGATTTACAACGTAAAGAGCATAAAAGCCTTGGAATGAAAATTACCAACGAACGATTGTTAAATCTTAAAAAAATTACCAAGCAAAAGATAAAAATTGATGTTACCGATTTAAGTAAAGAAAATAAGCAAGGAACCCGGGTGATTTTTACAATTCCACTCAAATAAAAGATAGCTTGTAACCAGAAATACAAAGAAATGATTAAAACTGTTATTATTGATGATGAAAGAAATGCCCGCGAAGCCATTCGCCAAATGGTGGATAAGTTTTTTTCTGAAATTACTATTGTTGGTATAGCCGATGATGTAAAGTCGGGTGCTGAAATAATTAAGCAGTTAAAGCCCGATCTGGTTTTGTTAGATATTAAATTGCCCGACGGTACCGGATTTGATATACTTAATGAGTTTAATGAGATTAATTTCTTTACAATCTTCATCACGGCATATAATAAACATGCAGTTAAAGCATTTAAATTTAGTGCGTTGGATTATTTGCTAAAACCCATCGACATTGATGAGTTTAAATTAGCGATCGATAAAGTAATTAAGGCAAAAGAAGATCAAAATACTAAAAAGAAGTTGGATATATTTCTTGAGAACATTCATAACATATCAAAGGAAGTAAAGAAAATTGTATTAAAAACCAGTGATAGTATACATCTGGTGCAGGTTAACGAAATTTTGCGTTGCCAGTCGGAGGGGAATTACACCAAATTCTTTTTTACAAATAAAAGCCCAATTTTAGTTTCGAAAAATATAAAAGAATATTACGAGATGCTGAAAGATTACCAGTTTTTCAGGCCACATCAATCGCACATTGTAAACATAAACTACATTAAAAGGTATCATAAAGCCGATGGAGGATCGTTAATCATGCAAGACGATTCCAGTGTTCCGGTTTCCACCAGAAAACGCGATGATTTGATGAAAATATTTGATAGCATATAATCAAATATCATCAAATCCTAATCGAATATTAATCCGTTTCCGGCGGATTTTAATTAGCGCAAAAATTAAAGGAAAACATACCTATCTTCATGTCAAATAATTCGACATGAACAATCTGATTATTATCGACGATACAATCTGTAAACAAGAGCTTGATCAATTTGTAAATAAAAATTCCGATCATATTAAGCTATTGCTTACCGAAGAAGAATATGATGTTGATCTGGATACCTTGATCGATCGAATTCATTATGTGTTTGATAATCAGAAAATAATTTTTATAAAAACCAAAAATAGTGTAGTAAAAATTACATCTACTGAGATTTTTTATGTTCAGGAAATCGAAGAGAGCCTTAACCTTTATTTAAACAATGGTTTAACATATAGTTTACCCGATCAATTGGCACATTACACAAAAATGCTTTCGCGATTTAATATTCTTCAGATTAATAAGCACACGCTTATTAATGCAGAATCAATCGAGAGTTTTATAATCGATGAAGGAATTTTGTTTTGTACTAATGGTAAAAAATTTAAGGTCGATGAGGAATATAAACAGAATCTTATAACAGAACTTAATAAAATTTATACATAACAAAAATTGGAGGAATTATTATGAAAACAAACATGTTAAAAGCTGCAGTTTTGCTAGGCTTAACTGCTTTATTGGCATTTCCGTTCGAAGGAATGGCAAAAAAGGGGAATCCTTATCATACCAAAGGAACTAAAGAATACGAGCAGGTTACTGCTAAACTGATTGGCGAATGGAATATCGAGTCGTTTGCTAAGAAAAAAGATGAAAAAATGGGTGTTGTTTACGATAAAGCAACTGTTGAGTTTGGCGAATTCGATGAAAAAGGAGATGCAGGCAAAGTGATTTTCCGTTTCTACATTACTAAATCTATTGTTGATAACCGAATTGAATCGTGGAATAAAAATGAAACAACCCTTGAAGTAGAAGATTATGTTATCGTAGCAGAGATGAATTATAAAATTCATAAAAAAGGAGATTTGGTTTATTTGGAAAATCAAATGAATCATCCTGAGATTTCTGGAACAGGAGAGCAATTAGATAATTTTCGAGGAACCGAAACTGTATTTATTTCATCGCAATCGGCCATGAAGGAAAGTGGTGGAATTGATAATCTAATTGGAGCAAAAGTAATGGGAAAAGCTTCCGGAACCGAAGATTTTGTTCCAACTATTCCAATGCAGGTAAATTACAAAAATCTGGAAGATAACAGTGTTGAACTTATTACCCTTCAAAAAATTAACTTTAAACTAACTAAGTAAAAATTAACTGCTATAATTGGGCAAATACCAGAGACCAATTAATTTAAACCAAGAGAAAATCCTTAAGTTAAGTCTTAAGGATTTTTTATTGCGAATTAAAATAATCGAGTTCACCTTTAAAGTCAAGGAAAGAATATTTTTTATTAAGATCCTTTATTAATTGAATCTGACTCTTTATAAATTTTTTATGTGCGCTTGTGTCTTTATTTAATGGCCGATGATTTTTTGCCCGGATTATTTTTTCTACCTGCTGGATAATTTCTTCGGTTTCTTTTTCGAAGTAGGTATTACCAAAAAGATCCCAAATATAATCGATGGCAACTTGCGATGGATGTAACATGTCATCGGCATAAAAGCGATAATCGCGTAAATCATCCATCATAATTTCATAAGCTGGGAAATAACTCACATTGTCAAATTTACTTACTAACTGATGGATGGCTAAAATCAAGGTAGATTTACTTAATTGATTCTGAATGGCTCCATCTTTCCAATGCCTAACCGGACTAACCGTAAAAATAATTTTCAGGTTTTTATTTAACTGATTTAGCCGATTAATCAGGTTCGACCATTCAATAAAAATAGCTTCGGTTTGCAGTTTATACCGCTCGAATTCCTTAGCCGGAATTTTATGACAGTTTGAAACAAGCTGGCCGGTTTTTAGAAACTTATAAACCCAGGCTGTGCCAAATGTTATAATCAAATAATTTGCATTTCGTATTTGTTTGGATGCTATCTGAGTAGATGAATTGATCTTATTTAAACATTGTTGCTTATCCGGATCAGAAAATTCCGAATCGTGATAGAAGCTATACCACAAATCATTAAAAAGATTTAAATCAGACTCTGTAAATTCTTTTTGATCAATCAAAATCTCTATAGCATTGCGAACCGAAACCGGGTTATACAAAACACCAAAGGGATTAACCAAAGTCGGAAATTTTAATTTCATCATTTTATCCCCAATATTTTCGGTAAAGCACGAACCCATAAACAAAACAGGGGAATGGTAGTTTATTTTGTGTTGCGAAGGTTCGGTTTGTACGATTGTCCTGAATAGTTTCATTCTTAATTTAGCTTTGAGCTCTCAGTTACGAGCTGCGAGTTTAGTTTTCTAACTTTTTCATGAACGAAATTAGCATTTTTTGTTCCTCATCAATTTCTTTTAAAATATTTTCAATTTTTACTTTGCTACCAAAATCAAGTTCATAAGCGACTAAAAATTGACTTTCAAGTTCAAAACTCGAACCTAGTGCTATTTCAATAAAACGAAAATAGTCTTTCTGACTTCTTCGACTGCTTCCCTCAGCAATATTAGAACTTATTGAAACAGCAGACCTATTAGCCTGACTCGTTAATGCATATTTCTCTTCTATTGGAAATTCTTTAGTAATTTTATAAGTTTCAACCGCAATTTTAAAACCTTTTTGCCAGATTTTTAGTTTTTTGAAATTCTTCATAATTTTTTTATTTGGTTAATAAACTAGCATTAATGATTTAGTAAAAATAACTAATGAACTCAGAGCTCAAAGCTCACAACTCATAACCCATAGCTCACAGCTTTTGCTCTATCCAATTCAAGACATAATCAAAAATCTGATCCTTTTCCTGCTCATTATGCAACTCATGATAAAGTCCTTCCCACTCTTTAAAAAGAACATTTTTTCCTGCTTTTTTTGCACGATCTGCAAATTCTTTGGATGCTTTGTACGAAGTAATCTTATCTCCGGTGCCATGTTGTACCAAAACGGGTATCGTTAATTTTTCGGCATTTTGAATAGCCCAGATACCAGCCTGGTGTATTTCAAAAAACATTCGTGCCGATATTTTTTCGTGTATCAGCGAATCATTCAGGTATTTGTCGACAATATCATGTTCGTGCGAAATACCTTTCACATCCAATTTTGCATTTTGTGTAAATTTTGGAAATAATCGCATCATTATTCGGGCAAAGAAAATAGTTAAGGCTGATGGATCAAACGCCAGCTTTAACCAGGGAGATGAAATTACTGCACCCATAAAATCATGATTTCTTTTTAATATGTAATTTGCTACAATATTGCCGCCCATGCTATGTCCATAAATAAACTGTGGTAAGTCAGGATAAAGCTTTTTGGATTCTTGTACCAGAACATCCACATCATTCAAAAAATCATCGAAACGATTAATATGCCCACGCCGGCCATCTGATCGTCCATGCCCTCTGTTATCCATTGCATGAACCACAAATCCTTTTTTTGCGAAAAGCATAGCCCAATGATCATAGCGTTCGCTGTATTCGCCAAAACCGTGAATTAAATTGATTAAAGCTTTGGGCCGTTCGTCGGGATGCCATAAATAACCCGAGAGTTTAATTCCATCGTTCGATGCATAAGTGGTTGACTTGTAATTCATATTTTTATAGCTTTAGTAATCCTTATCAAAATTAACCATATTATGCAAGAAATCATACAAATAACAACCAATAAACATAATGGATTATACGACATTACAAGTGAAGTAGAACGTGTTCTAAAAGATTCAGGAATAACAAATGGACTTGTAAATGTTTATGCACAAGGCGCTACAGCTGCTATTATGGTTCAGGAAAACTGGGATCAAAGTGTGCAAAACGATGTAGTGACATTGCTAAACAAACTTATTCCACCTGGTATTTGGGAGCACGATGCACAAGATAATAATGGCGATTCGCATTTAAAAGCCGGTATAATAGGTCCAAGTGAAACTATTCCAGTTATAGATGGCAGAATGGGTTTGTCTACCTGGCAAAATATCTTTTTCTGTGAATTCGATGGACCAAGAGATGTAAGAAACATTGCAATTTCCGTTTTTTCCTGCTAACTTCGCTATACGAACTGGTTTTCTAGGAAAAGGTTTGTATCATAAAATTGTTAAATTAAAAATTAAGAATAATGATTAGAAATAAAATTTTGTTAGTAGTGTTGATTACTGGTTTGAGTTTTTCCTTACTTGCACAAGAAAAAACAGATAGTATAAAACCATGGAAATTCAATGGACTTACTTCTATCAATTTTTCTCAGGTTTCATTAACCAACTGGTCTGCCGGTGGCGAGAACTCATATGCTTTTAATGGTTTACTAAACTTAGGAGCAAATTACTCAAAAGCCAAAAACGACTGGGCCAATACCTTAGAGATCGGTTACGGTGTTCAGAAGCAAGGCGATCAGGATTTAAGAAAAACAGACGACTACATTGACTTTGTTTCAAAATATGGACGTAAAGTATCTAAGTCGTTTTTTATAAGTGCCATGCTTAATTTTAAAACACAAATGAACGAGGGTAAAAAGTACGAAACAGATACCAGTTATGTTATATCCGAATTTCTGGCGCCAGGATATTTGCAGGGAGCATTGGGTATGGAATATAAACCAAACGAAAGTTTTTACGCTGTTATATCGCCGGTTGCAGGAAAATTAACCATGGTGCTCGATGATACTTTGTCTGCACGTGGTTCGTTTGGTGTTGACCCAGGCGAAAAAACAAGGCTCGAGCTTGGGGGATCGGCAAGCGTGGGTGTAAAACAAGAAATTCTGAAAAATGTTATATTAAGTTCTACGCTGGGTTTATTCTCAAATTACCTTGAAAATGCACAAAATATTGATGTAGACTGGAAAGTGATGATTAATATGAAAATTAACGACTACTTGTCGGCGAACTTAAATACCCATCTAATTTACGATGATGATATAAAAACATCGGATGATAACGGAAACCCACGTGGGGCAAAAGTGCAGTTTAAGGAAGTATTTGGTGTTGGTTTGACTTATAAATTTTAAAATATTGGCTGTTAGCTATTGGCCTTTAGCTTTTCGCTAAGGGCTTTTTTTATTGAAGAAATTCTATATTTCTTTTTAAGCCTTCAAATTTTGTACGTTCAACAGGTGAATTTTTAAAAAGCTTTCTGAATTGCTGTTGGTCAAGATTTTGCCAATCTTCCTTGCTCATGCTTTTTAGTAAATCAGAAATTTGGAATTGGGGTTCGTTATTCGGTTCTAATTTAGCATTCCACGGACAAACATCCTGGCAAATATCGCAACCAAAAATCCAATCTTTGAGTTTTCCTTTAAATTCATCCGGGATATCTCCTTTGTTTTCAATGGTTAAATAAGAAATACATTTTCGCGCATCTAACTGATAGGGAGATAATGCATTGGTAGGGCAGGCGTCAATGCATTTGGTGCAGTTTCCGCAATAATCTTTGAGCACTTTGTTATCATATTCAAGCTCGAAATCAACAATTAACTCACCAATAAATACAAACGAGCCAAGCTCTTTTGAGATTAAGTTGGTGTTTTTACCAATCCAACCCAATCCTGATTTAGCAGCCCATACTTTATCCATAACAGGTGCCGAATCAACAAAAGCACGCCCTGAAACTTCATGTATTTCTGAATTGATAAATTCAAATAACTTGTTCAGCTTTTTTTTTATAACATAATGATAATCTTTACCATATGCATATTTTGATATTTGATAAGTATCTTTTCTCTGTTTTTCTTTAGGATAATAATTGTATAAAACGGAAATAATCGATTTTGCTTCATCAACTAATGCTCGGGGATCGGTTCGTTTTTCAAAATGATTTTCCATGTAGTGCATTTCACCATGAAAACCATTTGCTAACCATTCTTTTAATTGTTTTGATTCTTTTTCCAGAAGACCGGCTTTGGAAAATCCAATTGCGGAAAAGCCTAATTCAAGAGCCTTTTGTTTGATGAGTTTTATATGTTCTTGTTTGCTAATCACTAAATTAAAATGTCTAAATATTACAAATGTATAAAATCAGTAATACTTTTATTATATTCAATAAAAAGAATATGTCATTTCGGCTTCGGAATAATCGAATGCCGGAATCTGTATAAAATGAGATTTCGGGTCAGGCCCGGAATGACAGACTAAGAAGCAACGTGCAGCCTTTATTTATCAATATACAATTCGAAACTCGTAATTCAAAACTTTTAACAGATATAGGTAAATCTTTCAGTTTTGTAAGAACTAATAAAAAGAAATGAGCTATAGCAAACCAAGATCCAGCAGTGCTTCTTCGCTCATTAAACTTTTATCCCATGGTGGATCGAAAACGAGATTAATTTTTGCAGATTTTACACCTTCAATGGAATTGGTTTTTATGTGTACCTCATTTAATAAATCATCGGCCATCGGGCAGTTGGGTGCTGTAAGTGTCATCTTAATTTCTACTCGCTGATCATCATCTACATCAATGGCGTAAATTAATCCTAGGTCATATATATTAACCGGTATTTCGGGATCGAAAATTGATTTTAAGGTTTTAACAATTTCTGCTTCTAATGCCATATAATCACTTGCTTCCATAGTATTCCTTCTTTTAATTATCCATTTTGGCCTGGTACGCCATGGCATATAATTTCATTTGTTTTACCATGGCTAATAAGCCATTCGAACGTGTTGGCGAAAGGTTTTGTTGTAAACCAATTTTATCTAAAAAGTACAATTCATTATTTAAAATATCAGCTGGTTTTTGCTTGCTTAATACCCGAACCAGGAGTGCTGCAATCCCTTTGGTAATGATTGCATCACTATCGGCATGATATTGAATTACATCACCGTTCATTTCAGCAAACAACCATACCTTCGACTGACAACCTTCAATCAGGTATTCGTTGGTTTTGTATTTTGCATCCATCTCCGGAAGATCTTTGCTCAACTCAATTAAATAATTGTACTTGTCCATCCAGTCGTCGAACACTGAAAATTCTTCTATTATTTCGTCTTGTTGTTCGTTTAAAGTCATTTTCTAAAAAAATTTATTTTGTTCTGGCCATACTTCGACATCCTGAGCTTGTCGAAGGACGAAGGATGTCGAATTATGCACAACTATATTTACAAAATTAACCAAACATTTGTTTAACTGTTAAAATTGCTTCGTACAATTTATCAATTTCTTCTTTTGTATTGTAAAACGAAAAAGATGCCCTTATGGTTCCTTCAATATTAAGCCAATCCATTACCGGCTCGGCACAATGATGCCCGGTGCGCACAGCAACTCCCATTTTGTCAATCACCATACCGGCATCATAATGGTGAATACTTTCTAAGATAAATGAAATTACACTTACCTTATTTTTTGAAGTTCCGATAATCCTTAATCCTTCAATTTCCTGAAGTTTATTTGTAGCGTAATCCAACAATTCTTTTTCGTAAGCAGCAATTTTTTCAAGCCCGATGCTCTGAACGTATTCTATTGCGGTTGCCAATCCTATGGCAGCAACATAGTTGGGTGTTCCGGCTTCGAATTTAAATGGCAGTTCGTTAAACGTAGTTTTTTCGAAAGTAACTTTTTTAATCATTTCACCACCGGTTAAAAACGGGGGCATCTCGTTAAGCCATTTTTCTTTACCATACAAAACACCAATTCCATTGGGCCCATAAAGCTTGTGGCCAGAGAAAACATAAAAGTCGCAATCCAGTTCCCGCACATCCACTTTCCCATGCTGTACACTTTGCGCGCCATCTATTAAAACAGGAATGTTTTTACGATGGGCGATCTCAATAATTTTCTTGACATCATTTACTGTTCCCAGAGCATTTGAAACATGGTTTACAGCAACGATTTTTGTTTTATCAGTAAGTAATTTTTGATACTCATCGAGCAAAAGTTCTCCTTTATCATTTATTGGAATTACTTTTAAAATAGCTCCTTTTCTTTCGCAAAGCATCTGCCAGGGCACAATATTCGCATGATGTTCTAAGGCTGATATAACGATCTCGTCATCTTTATGAATAAACTTTTCTCCAAAGGAAAATGCTACGGTATTAATAGATTGTGTTGTACCACTGGTAAAAATTATTTCATGATCATATTCCGCGTTGATGAAATGTTGAACCGTTTTTCTGGATTCTTCAAAACGTTGAGTAAGCTGTTCACTTAAATAATGCACCCCACGATGTATGTTGCTATTTTCCTGCGAATAGATTTTTACTTCATCGTCGATAACCGCTTGCGGTTTCTGTGTTGTTGCACCATTATCGAAATAAACCAATGGTTTATTATAAACCTGTTGGTTTAAAATAGGAAAGTCTTTACGTATTTTTTGAATATCAAGCTTTGTCATTTTCTTATATTTAATAAAGATCCTTCGACTGCGCCTGTCTGCCGACTAGGCAGGCTCAGGATTAGTTCAACTTTATGATTTTGAGTCAAAATCATAGTTTTACTAACAACAATGCATCTGACAGGCGTTACATCGCGACAATTCGCCACGCAATCGTTTATCTACCAAATCTTGTATACGTTCCTGTAAAGCAGGAATTTGTATTTTTTGTATTACGTCGTGCGCGAATGCATACATTAAAAGCAGTTTGGCTTCTTTTTCTCTTATTCCGCGTGCACGCAGATAAAACAAAGCATCTTCGTCTAATTGTCCCACGGTTGCACCATGACTGCATTTTACATCATCGGCATAAATTTCTAACTGAGGTTTTGTATTAATATCTGCATCGTCGGTTAAAAGAATATTATTGTTTGCCTGAAATGCCATTGTTTTCTGAGCATCTTTTCTAACCAATACTTTTCCGTTAAATGCACCGGTAGCAAAATCGTCTAGCACGCCTTTGAACAGCTGGTTGCTAGTGCAATTAGGATAAGCATGATCCATAAAAACATAATTATCGATGTGTTGGCCTTTATCGGTTAAATACAAGCCTAAGGTATTATTTTCGCAACCTTCGCCATTCAATAATACATTAACATTATTTCTGATTAATCCACCATGCAATGAGACAGTATTGGTATTTACACGACTATCTCGTTCCTGATTAATATAAAGATGAGATACCTGTTTCGATCCGTTATGTTCATTCTGCATTCTTGAGTAATCCAATACTGCATTCTTTCCAACAAATATTTCTGTTACCGAGTTGGTTAGGAAATTTGGCCGCGAAAGGGTATGATCACATATTACTACAGAAGCCTGGCTGTTTTCATCTAAAATAAATAAGTTTCGGTGTTGCGTAAAACCTTCTTCTTCGTCCATTAAAATGTTAATAATCTGTATCGGTTTTTCCACAACCACACCTTTTGGAACGTACATAAAAACACCATCTTTGGAGAAAGCTGTATTCATTGCTACTGCACCTTCTTCCAAATCGGCATATTTTGCATAATGCTTTTGAACCAGTTCAGGATATAGTTCTGCTGCTTTTTGAAAACTTCCGATAATAGCTCCCCCAGGTAATTCGTGTATTAAATTTTCGCGATCGTAATACCATCCATTTAATAAAAGGATTACTCTTGTATTTAAATTGGGAACATCACATGTAAAAATATCATCAATATCAAAATGAATGTTTTTAGGAGATAAATACATTTTATAGCCATTGTCGAATTCCTTTTTTAAATCCGTGTATTTGTAGTTTTCATTTTTCTTGTCAGGAATCCCAACTACACCGAATTTATCGATGGCTTGATCACGAATATCATTCATAAATTCGGGAGATCCATTTTTAATGTCTTTTATGTTCTCCCGATAAATATCGATGAATTTTTGTTTTATATCAACCCTTGTTTCTATACTCATAATATTGCTTTTTAAATTCCGTTTATAAGGTTTAACTTATTAAACAGCAGCACCTTTTTTTAACCAGTCATATCCCTTTTCTTCCAACTCAAGAGCTAATTCCTTTCCTCCTGATTTAATGATTTTTCCGTTATACAATACATGTACAAAATCAGGAACTATGTAATCGAGTAAGCGTTGATAATGCGTAATAACGATGGTTGCATTTTCAGGAGATTTTAGCTTGTTAACACCGTTTGCAACGATCCGAAGTGCATCAATATCTAAACCAGAGTCTGTTTCATCGAGAATCGACAATTTAGGCTCAAGCATAGCCATCTGGAAAATTTCGTTTCGCTTTTTCTCACCTCCCGAGAATCCTTCGTTAACAGACCTGTTAGCTAAAGCAGCGTCTAACTCAACCAATTCTTTTTTCTCGCGCATTATTTTTAAAAAATCCGATGAAGATAATGGTTCCAATCCTTTATGTTTTCGTTGCTCGTTAAGAGCGGTTTTCATAAAGTTAACCATGCTAACTCCCGGAATTTCTATGGGGTACTGGAATCCCAGAAAAATTCCTTCACTTGCTCTTTCTTCAGGCGATAATTCGAACAAATCGTTTCCAAAATATTTTACCTTACCTTCAGTTACTTCGAATAGTTCTCTCCCGGCCAAAACGGCGGCTAATGTACTTTTTCCCGATCCATTAGGGCCCATGATGGCATGAACTTCGCCGGCTTTAACTTCAAGGTCAATTCCTTTAAGAATTTCTTTCCCGTCAATAGTTGCGTGTAAATTTTTTATTGATAGCATCTTATGTTACTTTTTACTTTTATCTTTTGTCTTTTGTCTTTAATCTTTTATCTTGTTTTACCCTACACTGCCTTCAAGGCTGATTTGCAATAGCTTTTGTGCTTCAACTGCAAATTCCATGGGTAATTTATTTAACACTTCTTTTGCGTAACCATTTACTATTAAGCCAATTGCATCTTCGGTTTTAATTCCACGTTGGTTGCAATAAAAGATCTGATCTTCTCCAATTTTTGAAGTTGTAGCTTCGTGTTCTACAATAGAATCTTTATTATCCACTTCGATGTAAGGGAATGTGTGCGCCCCACATTTGTCGCCTAATAATAAACTATCGCATTGCGAAAAGTTTCGTGCATTGCTGGCATTTTTTACAACTTTAACCAGACCACGATAACTATTCTGACTTAATCCTGCCGAAATCCCTTTGGAAACAATAATACTTTTTGTGTTTTTTCCAATATGTATCATTTTTGTTCCGGTATCCGCTTGCTGATGATTGTTGGTTACAGCTACTGAATAAAATTCGCCTACCGAATTATCGCCAAGCAAAATACAACTGGGATATTTCCATGTAACTGCCGAACCGGTTTCTACCTGTGTCCAGGATATTTTTGAGTTCTCGCCTGCGCATTTTCCGCGTTTGGTTACAAAGTTGTAAATACCTCCTTTGCCATTTTTATCTCCAGGATACCAATTCTGTACAGTAGAATACTTTACTTCTGCATTTCGCATGGCAACAATTTCAACAATTGCAGCATGTAACTGGTTTTCGTCTCTTTGCGGAGCAGTACAACCTTCCAGATAACTTACATAGGAGTCATCATCAGCAACTATAAGTGTCCGTTCGAACTGGCCTGTGTTGGCAGCATTGATTCTAAAATAAGTAGATAACTCCATTGGACAGCGCACTCCTTTTGGTATATAACAAAAGGACCCATCACTAAAAACGGCTGAGTTTAATGCAGCAAAGTAATTATCTGTGTAAGGAACAACTGATCCCATGTATTTCTTAACTAAATCGGGGTGCTCCTGTACTGCTTCGCTAAAGGAGCAAAATATAATTCCTAATTCTGCCAGGTTTTCTTTAAAAGTTGTTTTAACCGAAATACTATCCATTACCGCATCAACAGCTACTCCCGATAATCTCTTCTGTTCATCTAAAGGGATTCCTAACTTATCAAATGTGGCTTTTAACTCCGGATCAACCTCATCTAAACTTTTAAGTGTTGCTTTACGTTTAGGTGCTGAATAATATATAATATCCTGATAATTAATTTCCGGAATTTTTAGATGAGCCCACTCGGGCATTTTCATTGTTTGCCAATGCCGAAAAGCTTTTAACCGAAACTCTAACATAAATTCAGGTTCATTTTTCTTTTGAGAAATCAACCTGACCACATCTTCGTTAAGGCCTTTGGGAATTGATTCGCTCTCAATATCTGTAACAAACCCGTATTTATATTCACCCTGCGTTACTTCATTTAATATTTTATCTTGATCTTTTTCCATAACTTTGCAAAATCACTAAAAATTTGCTCTGTGTTTAAATAGATTAATTCTAAATAGAGTGCAAATATATTTAAAATTTAACAACTAATAAAGCAAGATTGTTTAATCTTTTTTTTTAATGATATATATCAATTTATAATATGAGTGATCAAAAACAAAAAGTAACAAAAATATCGGAGCTGGGGGAATTTGGCTTGATTGAATTATTGACTAATGATTTAAAAATCAAACATAAAAATACAATTAAAGGGGTTGGCGACGACGCTGCTGTTATTGCCCATGGCGATATTTGTTCAGTAATAACAACGGATTTGTTAGTTGAAGGAATTCATTTTAATTTGATTTATACTCCGTTGAAACATTTGGGTTATAAAGCCGTGGTGGTTAATCTTTCGGATGTGTATGCTATGAATGCATTGCCAAAGCAAATTACGGTTTCGATAGCGGTTTCGGCAAAATTTACTGTTGAACACATCGAGCAAATTTACGAAGGGATTAAGCTTGCTTGCGATCAATATAATGTTGATTTGGTGGGTGGCGATACTTCGTCTTCGTTAACAGGTTTGGCAATTAGCATTACTGCAATTGGCGAAGCTAAAAAAGAAGATATTGTTTATCGGGATACAGCCCGGGTAAATGATGTTTTATGTGTTAGTGGTAATTTAGGAGCTTCGTATATGGGATTGCAATTACTCGAACGCGAGAAGGAAATTTTTAAAACCAATCCTGATTTTCAACCCAGTTTAGAAGGTAACGACTATATTTTGCAACGTCAACTTAAGCCTGAAGCACGAAAAGAAATCATTGAATCATTTAAGGAAATGGGAATTAAGCCAACTGCGATGATTGATATTTCGGATGGTTTATCATCAGAGATTATGCATATTTGTAAGAATTCTGATGTAGGGTGTAAAATATTTCAGGATAAAATTCCTATCGACGAAAATACAGAACGAATGGCTAAGGAGTTTAATATGGAACCATTAATTGCTGCATTAAACGGGGGAGAAGATTATGAACTGCTTTTTACCATTAACATCAATGATTTGGCCAAAGTTGAAAGTAATCCTATGATTCATCCCATCGGACACATAGCTGATAAAAAGCACGGAGCAGTTTTAATTACCAATGCCGGACAAAGCATTGAATTAAAAGCACAAGGCTGGAATCAAATGAACGA
>CAYVEW010000038.1:0-26901 GCA_964450375.1 uncultured Bacteroidales bacterium | reverse complement strand
CTACTTCGCCTGTTTCTGTAATTAACTCGTAATCGCCTATGTAACCAAATATCGCGTCAAAATCTAAATTAACAATATTTGCTACTATATTAATTGAATCGTCGTTTGTTATAGGATTTCCTTCATTAATTAACTCAACCGTAAAATTAACCGGCAAAAATTGCTCATCGGTACCCGTTGAATCATCTAAAACAATGGTATGTGCATATAACGACATGCTAGTATCTTTTGAAAAGTTTCCGGATGGATCATCCAGATTAATTATCATCGTTAACGGAACACCATTTTGATGAATGTTTGGAAACTCCATTAAAACACTTCCAGTACATTGAAAACTTGAACTAATATTAAAAACCAGCTCTCCATCGTCTAATCTAATACTATCAAGCTGCTCATTATTTGAAAAGGAAAAAGCAAATTTTTCAGATCTTTCAAGTGTAATATCCGGCCAAACCGGAGGAAATGAGAAATCAGATTTGATAAAAAACTCAATAAAATCCTGATCGGGCACATCCATCAGATCTTCAGCAATATATGAAAATAAAGAATCTTCATAGGCCAGATAAAGTAATCCATCGGGATATGTGTTAATATAATCGGAACTGTCTAGCTCGCTAATTAAATTTTCGAGGCTTAAACTGCCATATGCTAAAGGCGTTAAAACGCTTGCATTTAACTCAATATCCGTATCCAGTTTATCAAAGTCAAACTCATCGTGCATACACTGATTAAAAAGAACTATTAGCAGTGCAGGTATGATGAGTTTTATTTTACTTGAAAGTTTTAAGCTTTTCATAAGCAGATTTATTTTATAACTTACTAATTTACGGAATAATTATATAAAAAGTTATATTTCGTTCCCACAATTAAGTTAAATTGATTTCTGTTATTTTCCAGATAACCGATAGTAAATGGAGTATTGCCTTTTAACGGAAACCCATCGTATAAACTACCGTCACTATTAAACAAATATATTTCGTTGTTGGTTCTGGAGGCTACTCCAATTTTTCGGTCATCATAAGAAAAATAATAATATGCCGGTGCAGTAAGTATTTTTTCTTTAAACTTATAATCAAATATTTTATTTCCATCGAATTTATAAACCTTTAGCTCATTCTCATCCACAAAAATAAAATCATTATAACCATCGGCATTTATATCCTGATAATCGAAGTAATGGTTGCCCGAATAATTGCCAGCTTGTTTTGTTTCAACCGCCCCGTTCAGGTAAATCAACTTAACTAATCCTGATGTATCGGTTGTAACAAAACGACTTTCGGAGCTATTACCCGTTTCCAGAATAAACGAATTTTGACGTGATTTGGCAAACTGGTTTTTTAGCTGAATCCTTTCTTCTCCCCTTCTATTAAGTATATAAACCCTGTACTGATCTGCAAAAACAATATAATCATTCGTTTTAATTCTAAAATGCTGTGCGGGTTTAGTAACCCATGTATCCGTTTGTCCAAATGTCCATCCGTTTATTAAATTTCCTTCCACACCATATACATATACATTTTTATTTTTGCACGGTATAATGATTCGGTAATCCAGATTTTTATCGTAATCGAACAATGCCATTCCGGCAGTAGCAGGCGAACGCAATTTAACAGGATATCGCTCTACGTAATTTCCATTTCGATCAATCAAATGAATCTTGTTTTCGGTGCTAAACAACAACTGTAGCTTCCCATTTTTATAATAATCAACCTGATACACTTCACTGTTAATCTTTTCGTTCATATTAAGCTTCCATAATATCCGACCCACTTTATTAATCAGATAAATGGTGTTATTTAAATCCTGAACAAAAATCTCATTTTCTTTGGTATAATGATTTGTTACCAAAACCGGTTTAAAGTTGATAGATGTATCTAAATGGCTTTCCCAAACAGTTACCGCTTCTTCTTTCACAGTTGGAATATATTGTAAATAGATGTTATTATAGATCATCTCATTATTGTTCTGAAACTGAACAGCTAATGCCTGAAACTTTTGAAATGTAGCAACATTCGACTGAAGTCCCTTTTTTAAATCTGAATTTAAAAATCCGGATATATATTTTGGCGAATTATAAAGATTCGTATAAAAGTAAAAATTTGATTTAGATGAAAGATAGTCGGTAAAACGTTCGAATCGCATATCGTTATCGAGCGTTTTTTGCAAAATAGTGGAGTGTATAAATTTACTCAAAGAATTTTTAGAGCTTCCGACTACCATGAAATTATCGATGAAAGTTAAGTACTGCTTGTTATAATCAGGAAATATTTTTCCAAAAAACGTTCTAAATAGGTTCTTTATTGGTAATTCGTATACCTTATACCTGGTTTCTTTGTCGATTCGAACATTGCTGATATAGCTTGCTTTATTTTTGTTATTCGCTTTTGCAATTTTTGTAATTATTTGCTCAATTTCTTTTTCTGCAATACTTTTGCTTTTTGTCCGCATCACCATAAAGGTGTTCTCTTTAAAACCATCACTCGGAAAGTCTGTAACAACAATGCCAATTTCCTGATCTAACTGTTGTATTAAAAACGATTCTAGATCAATCTGATATTTATTCTTATATTGATCGATTGATAACTGATATTGGTTAATGGTCCCGATCTGACTTAAGTAGTTTTTATACGAATTTAAATAACTTGTCGTATTACTAATTCCAAACACAGTAAAAATTGCTGTGTTAGAAGGTAAAATACGATTTATCTCATGATCAACCGGGCTTTGTTGTAAAAAAACATTTAAATAGTTATTTAGGGAGTCGTTACTAAAAGTAAACCCATTTAACAGCACGGCATCATCTTTCAGATTTACATCCAACTCGACCCAATTGGCCAGATTCTGCATTCGGCTAATATTTTCTTTAAGCTCATTGTTTAAAGTGTTAGCCAACATGCTATTAAAGTTTGTCAAATTCAAATAAATATTAGCATCCACGTTCTTTCCTGATGTTTTTTGCACCTGTAAAAAACCAGCATCGTTTAAAATAGAACGTTTTGCATCTATTTGTCGAATAGAATTTTCAACCAGTATTGCTGACGAACTAAAAATAAAAAGACCTTTACTAAAAGCAAAACTAAATTCTCTTTCACCATCCTTAACTAAAAATATCTCAGCCCCATTATATTCTCGAGATTTGATTTTATTAGTTGTATTAACCAAACTGCTTATTGTTTCCACCAGATCTTTTCGTTCACGATAATGATGTAATTCCATTAAAAACATAAACCTTAAATCCGATTTTCCCAGCTGGTAAGCTGCTGCAACAAGGTCATTACCATTTGTTAACTCTTTAATAAATTGATTTTGTTTGCGTATAGTTAACAAAAACTCTAAATCGCTATCGAATGATTTTAGGGCTGGTAAATTTTTAAGCTCTTGCCAGATCTCATTTTCTGACTTTATCACATTGATTTTATCCATAAAATCATTGCTTTCAATTATGATCTGCACATCTAATGGAATAGCTTTGTATACATTAAAGTCGGGCAAATTTTGCTTTTTCAAATAGTTGTAACCAACTATTATTGCAGCAGTCAGCAGTACAGCTCCCAATATAAATAATACTTTTCTTATCATAGAGCATAAAAGGTTTTCGCAGTTTTACCAAAAATATTAAATATAATTCTATAAGTAAAATATATATCAGCAAACATTACTTAATAGTGTTTGTGCTACTATATCTTTAGCTTTAATTTTTAGGATAGATATTTTAAAATGCATAAAGATTCCCAAAATTAAAATACAACATTTCAAATTTTTGGTTCAAAGATTGTAATGTAATTAGAAATTGGTATTTTTATTTGCACTTAATTAGTTGAACTATGAAATTTCGTTTAACACTAGTCCTGATACTAGCGATACTCGCACTTGCTAACTCACACGCGCAGAATGTCAGCAAATCGGATTTAATTGATAAAGACAAATCGGATTATGAACAGAAAGTTTTCAATTCTGCATTCGACCAATCAGATGACTCCTTAGAATCGGCCAGAAAGTTATACGATCGAATTCCCGAAAAACTTCCCGATTGGTTATTTCTATCATATAACCAGAATAATGTGTACAGAACAATTGGGATTTCAGATCCCAATATGGACAGACAAGAAGCTTATAAACAGGCAATATTGCGAGCAAAAGCATTATTTGCATTACTTAATTATAGCAATACCAGCAACATTACAGATGATTATACCAATTTAGTAGAGTCAGGTAAATATGCTTTGTACGCAACCAAATTTCAGGACTTTGCAGTAACAAGAGTTAAGTTTCCATACAGCAATTCTGATATCACACTCATTGATACCTTCTACACAAAATATAACGAAGCGATCGTATTAATTGAATTGAATTACCCGGGTTATTCTTCAAATCACAAAGACACTCTGGATGTTAAAGCAGAACACTTGCAAGTATTTACCGAACGAGATTTTAAAAAGGAGAAAATTGATTTTTTTAATATAGCAATAAAGGATAAGCTTCACACCGACACGTCTGAACTTATTTCACAATATAATTATAGAAGGGTAAATAAAGGATTTGATATCTCATCGATTCATGGTAATCAAATAATTGATTTTAAGGATCGCAGCTATAATTATCGAACAGAAATAGACTTCTTACAAGATTCGTCGGATGTCGATTACAATTTTCATAGATTATCACAAGGATTATGGAATGGATACATTACTGGTATACTTTCTTGTTTTTCCAATTTATCAAAACAATTAGCAAGCAATGTGAAAAACTCAAATGATTTTTACACTTTACAGAACCAGGGTTTAATTCGCACCGTTTCACGAAATAAATTGGTTTTTCAGTTTAATCATTTCAAACTACTGCATAATCAATTTTATATTGATATTCAGGCACAGGTAAGAGAATAAAAAAAGCCGCAATTTGCGGCTTTTATATATTTTTTGTCGTTCGATTAATACTCCCACAAATCGTGTTCGAATTCAAATAACTCCATTTTAATTTTTTCAGCTTCAAGTAAGGTATTAATTCCCGACATGTATTCAACCACCTCTCTGTTATCGTACACATTCGTTTCACGAACAATGAAACTATCAAATCTTCTTTGTGCGAATAAATCATCAAAACTTATACGTTGAGCATCGTTTCTTCTGTTAAACACTTCTTGATTTGCAAGTAATGTTCTTGCTTCAGGAAAATAAATCCAGAAAGTTCTTTCTTTTCTTTGCTGTCCGGTTTCTAAATCCATATACCTTCTAATCGGGCATACACCAAGTATTCGAACTCTCATGGTAGAATGCTGCTTATCAAAATACCAAACTTCTTTAATTTCATACTGATATACCTCGTTATACTTAACTTCCCCTTCAATTACACGAGCCTCGAGAACTCCTGTTGTTGGATTAGTCACCATCTGTGTATCTGGCAATGCATCAAACATCTCATATACTTCATCGCGAGTGGCTAATTCCTTAAACTCATGGTCTTTATAAGCGGTTAAACCTTCGTTATTAATACCATAAATAAATAAGCTAATTAAACTTCTTCTGTCATCCATATCTTCTAAGGGATAATAAAATGGATGATTCATTTTTTCCCTACAATCTATAATTTGCCAGATTTTCTTTTGCCACAAAATATCAGCTTCTCTCAGATCCCTGTAAGGAATTGGCCTTTTTGCAGGTATATTCTCTTTAACATATATACCATCGTTAACATTCTGGGCTGACACTTCTTGTTCGCTAAATACTGAAACTACAAGTGCTGTGATCAAAAAAGTAATTAAAAACTTTTTCATAACTATATCATTTATTTTATATTATTTCAAATACAATTGGTGCTAAATCTCTTACGGTTCCATCTGGGCCAACTGCTTTAACATCCTCAACATTTACCCTTGAACCTCTTCTTAAATCTTTTATTAAATCGTACTGTTTTTTAGTAAAAGCATTACCTTGAGCTTTTGCATCAATAAAATAACCACCACGATCGGTTGTTGAAACTGTAAACTCAATAATCTTAAATTCTAAATCGAAATCGAAATTCTCCATTTCTGCAAATACCCCGGCTTGAGCCGACAGAACATTTCTTTCAATTTTTCCACCCTTTTTGCCGGCAACTTTCACCACCGGATCGGGAAGTGCCTTTACTCTAAAAGGTGCAACACCCATGTTTTTTCTTACGCCATCAATCTCAGCAAATACTGTTACTAAGCTATTACCTGGACGTTTAGGGTTTACAATATATTCTCCATCTCTCACTTTTTTAAATCGCCCGTTTGTAATACTTGGTTCAATTTTATCTCCTGCTACACCAGCAATAGAAACACTAACCGGGTTATCAACTCCTACATAAAAAACATTCATCTTTGTAGGTGAAACAACCAAATTTGCTTTAGCAACGGTGTAAGATCTTCTAAAAGTACGTGTTATATATTTACCGTCGGGCGACATCAATTTAATTAAACCACCCCAGGTCTGTTTACCTAAACCAGATCCCATTTGTGTATATTTTCCTCTGCCGCCAACAACATCCAACGAATCGTATCTACCCACCATATTATATTCCCACGACATATCTTTTTCGTTATAAGTTGAATCATATTGGCCTATAAGAACAATTGGCGGAGCTGTTGTATCCACAGCTGCGATAAAAACATCGGCATTATATTCGTTCCCTTGCAACACATAACTAGTATTTGGAATTACGGTTGCTTCCAGTTTATTAAAGGGAATTGATCCTGCTGAAATCTGATCATAAAGATACTTAACTACTTCTGCTTCAGAATTTCTAATATCCAATTGTATTTTTGTTAGTAAAGGCATTACAGCCGCTAAAGGCATATGTGCAAAATGCTTAATTTCCCAGGTTTTTTTCTCTCCGTCATCTGTTTTTGGAGGATCATCTGTATTTAAGTTTGTTTCAAGGGAATGATGCAAGGTTACACTTTCCTCATCAACTAATGATTTAAGATACTCTCGTAATTCAATTATCTTTTCTTTTAGCTCAAAAGCCTTTCCATTCATTTCACCAATAAGCACATTCGACGCAACATCCGGTTTATCTTTACCGGCAATCTTATCGTTAATAATTTTTCTATCCTCGGTTATAACACCATGTTTAGGATCTCCTTGCCCGTTCTTTGTTATGATTTCAATTTTAAGATCCTGAATATATTCATATAATTCATCCGAACGTCTTTTAACTTCGTCTGCCTTGTCCTTCCAAGGTTTTACTTTTAATTCATTTTGAGCGTATTGTTGTTCAAAATCTTTATACACACCCTGGTTTTTCTCGGCATATATTTCTGTTGTTTCAACTAATCCATCATCAACAGCACCAAAAGCATCCAGGACTTCTACAGAAACGTTTAATGCTAACATGGCTGTTAACACTAAATACATCATACCTATCATTTTCTGCCGGGGGGTTTCTTTTCCGTGACCCATAATCTATTTTTTTACTCAGATTATTTATTAGTCATATTCATAGCTGATAACATATTGCCATAAACATTATTTAGTGCTGCCAAATTTTGGTTTAATTTAGCAATCTCTTCTCTGTAAACATTTGTCTCATCTACAGAACCCTTAAGATTACCCATTATATCGTTCATTTCACCAAATAAAGTTTTTGATGTTTGAACATGGTCATTCGTGCTTTGCAACTGCAATTCATATACTGAGTTTAATGCAGAAAGGTTCTTATTTAATGTCTCTAGTTTCTCATTGTATGTTTGATTACCGTTCGCTATTAACTCAATATTAGCTTGAATTTTTTCTTCTATATTCTTATAATTATTTAAAAAGTTATCATTAGCATCGGCTAGTTGCTCTGAAAGATTTTTTCCAGATTCTCCAATCATTTCAGCCGATTGATTATAAGATCCTACCAGCCCTTCCACTGAGCTACTTAACTTTTGTGCTGATTCTCCATAGCTTTCTGTCATAGAAGAAACAGATTCTGAAGCCGCCTGCAAATTATCAACAAACTGGTTTGTAGCATTTGCGGCATCAGCAACATTCATTATGTTTTGTGTTGTTTGATTAAGGTTTTTTAATCCTTTCCCTAATTGTTCAAATAATTCCGGAGTAATTTCTGCATTTTGTAGCATCTCATCGAGTTTTCCAAACCCTCCACTGCCGGAAGTTTTTCTTTCTTCTCTTGTGTCAGGCATAAAATCATCATCATCACTAATCCCTGCCAATTCCGGATAAACAAGTGTCCAATCTACCTCTTCGTGCATTGGTTCAAAGGCAGAAAAGAAGAAAATAATTACTTCAGTCCCCATCCCAACAATAAGCATTAATGTTGCCATGGGCCAGTGGTTTATTTTGAATAAGGCACCTAGTATCACTAGAGCAGCTCCCCATCCATATAATTTAGCCATAAAGTTCTTCCATCCGGAACTTTGGACTATTTCTGACATATTCATCATAACACAAAACTTTTAGTTTAAAATTCTCAGGTAATAAATAATTGCTAATTAGTACCTAAATAAGATCTTACACATCTGAAACCGATATAGGATTTAGCAGAATCTTGAAATTCATAAGTTCTTGTTCCATTTTGTAAAAAATATCCAATATCTTTCCACGAACCTCCTCGTACTACTTTTCTTTTCATCGACTGAGGGTCGTCTGGTAAAGCTTCATATTGATAATCTGGATTCATATCGTGCATAAATGAGTATGCAGATTCGTCAAAAGCATTTACTGTCCACTCAGCAACATTCCCCGCCATATCAAATAAGCCGTATTCATTGGGAGAATAGCTGCCGGCAGCAACAGGAACCATACCACCATCATCAGCATAATTACCTCTTAATGGTTTAAAGTTAGCTAAGAAACATCCTTGTTTGTTTCTTGTGTACATACCGCCCCATGGATACATCGATAAATCCAAATTGCCTCTGGCACCATATTCCCATTCCGATTCTGTTGGTAATCGATAGTCCTGAACAAAACCTTCTCCTTCGCTTCGAAGGTAATCATTCATGTATTGAGTTCTCCATACAGTGAATGCTCTGGCTTGTTTCCAGGTAACACCTACAACAGGGTAATTATCAAATGAAGGATGCCAGAAATACATATTTGTATAAGGTTCATTATAAGCATAAGTAAAATCACTAATCCAGCATAATGTATCGGGATATACATTGATCACATCTCTAAGCACAAAAGCTGATCGATCTTCTACATCAATTCTTTCGCCTTGTGCATTAACTGCTGATCCGGTATACTCCTTTGTATCGAAATTATATCTGTTTGATTTTAAAGCTGCTTGTTTCATATCTACGCGATAATACTCAAACATTAGTTTACGCGTATCTATTTCTTTACGTCTGTAAAATCTTTCGTGTTCGGCATAATACATGTCGTTCAGAATCTCTGATTGTTCTTCGTCGAGCATATCAATTTCTGTTTCCCAATTAATGATTGGTGGTTCGATTGGATTTCCGAACTGATCTTCAGCAATAAGAAAATCTTCAATTTGTTCACCTAATTTTCTTCTCATTATCGAGTCTCTAACATAAAAAACAAACTGACGATACTCATTGTTTGTGATTTCTGTTTCATCCATCCAGAAAGCATCAACTGAAACAGTTTTCTGATAAGCTGTCATGGCCCAGGCTACATCCTGATCGCTTGGACCCATATTAAAACTTCCCATTGGAACAAATACCATTCCATATGGAGTAGACTCAAACCAGCCTTTTCTTCCCTGAACTCCAGTTAGTTCTCCACCATTGTACTGACTACAACCAAAAGAGAGTGCCATTAGAATACTAACTACAAGTAACTTTTTCATAATATTTTAAATATTTATTTTGCAAAATAATAATAATTCTTCAATTTCGTATTATAATTCATTATAAAAATCTTATGCTCTTATATCTTTCTGGTGTTTTATCTTTTTTTACATCAAAACAAAACCCCATCATTATTTCGTGTGTACCATCGTTGTACCCCATTAATTCAGAAACAACAAAATCGTAGGAATAGCCAACTTTAACCCAGTTAAATAGTTCAACTCCAACGATACCAGATATTGCTTTATCTGTTCTAAAAGAAACGCCACCCCATAGCTTTTTATTGTATTCCACAATACCTGTTAGTGATAATTGTGTATTGGTTCCGTCAGACATTACAAAAACACTTGGTTTAAAAACCAATAAAGGATTTGTAAATGGCATATCGTAACCGGCTGTAATGTAGTAATGCCGTTTTAAAATAGTTGATACTGTTTTTGTTTCGCCAACATATTCAAATTCTGTTTTATACAGTTGTGTTGATGAAATACCAAGATACAAGTCGGACGTTTTGTAATATAAGCCAAATCCAAAGTCCATAAACGACAAGGCATTGCCACTTTCGGGTGGTATTGCAGGGTCGTTGGCTCCATTGTCACCAACAGGAGTTTTCCAGGTGGCATCCAGACTTGAATTAGCAACTCCCCACTTTACTCCTACTCCCAGATTTCCATTGTTTACGGAAAAACGATATGCTACTGAAAGGTTGATCTTAAAATTATTCTCGTAGCCTTCTATTCTATTTTCGAGAGAAACACCTAATCCAAATTTTTTAATTGCTCCATCCACATTAAATATGGTTGTTTGGGGTGCTCCTTCAAAACCGACCCATTGTATTCTTTCCAATGCATATGCGCAAATCTTATCTTCACTCCCTGCATAAGCCGGATTGGTTAATAATTTAGTGTATGCGTTTTGGGTAAATTGAGGATCCTGCTGTGCGTTTAATGACACAAAAGGCAAAATGAAAATGATAAGTAAATAAAAGTGTTTTTTCATATTAAATCTCGTATACCTCAATTATATTAAAGATTACCACAGGTAAAATAAACAAAAATATTATTTCTATACAAATTTATACTGAATAATCAGCTTGTAATTTATAAAGATACAACTTTTATACTCGAATAAAATAATAAAGTTACCTCATAATTAAAATTTTCCAAAAAAATATGTGCTACAGTTTAATGGTTCATCTTTTGAAATGCTTTTAACCATCTTTCGGGAACATCGCCATTGCTGGCAAGCTGATAGTCGTTATAAGTGCACGAAACCAATAAATTTTTTCGTGCGTTTGTTTTGAAGGAAGGAACTTCCATCCACCAACGATCTGTTTTTTCACTTTTATAAAAAACGATTTCGTATTCGAACGTATCGAGATTGACAATAAATTTTTTACAGTGGTTATTATCTTCAATTGGGTTTTCATAAACCTTATAATTGAATCCAGAAATAAAATACCAGATAATCTGAGCAATTAAATTTGATGTTTGTTGATTAAAATCGTTTTCGGGCACAAAATCGTAAATCCCGAACGAACTCAATTTAGTGCTCATGCCTCCATACCGTGCTAATTGACAAATCTCTTCGCCATAAAAACCATTTGGAGATGCACTTTTTTGACCAAAGGCATCTGATTGACGTATTGAAGAAATATTCAGGCCCAACATATCAGTATCTCTTAAAATAGGCTCTACTTCGTTCAGGTTCGATTTGATATACCCTAAGCGATAAGCAAAATGAGATTGTTCCGATAAGAACTTTGTAATATTAGGACTTACAAAATGAGATTGGTAACCTATATTGGAGAAAGCAAATAATGAATCTTTTTCTTCCACCAGAATTCGCCACAAGGCAGATTTCTGATTATCAGCACGATTCTCCGAAATATTTATCTTACTATCAATAGAAACAAAGTTAATTTTCTCGCCAATTACCTGATACGCTTTGTAACTAGCATATTGTACTAGTTCAGCAGGCCCAATGATGATAGGAAAAACATTAGATGTTAGAAGTTCAACAAGAACATCTCTCAAACCGATAATCGTATCATTTTGGGTTTTTCCCTGTTTGATATTACCTAAATCAATTATTTTGGGTGTTTTTTCGAACAGGCTTAAACTATATAGATCACTGCGCAACTGATCTAATGCACTTTTGCCAATATCGTGTTCATCAGAATACACACCAATAATCGCTATATTAAAATCATCGACATTTTTAATCGGATTATCTTCGGAATGCAGAAAAACCTCCTTAAGTAGTTGATTTTTCGGATTCAGGTAATCACGTTTTGTATTATCTACAAGTGCGAAATCAAAATAATCGTTTAAGTCCATTTATTTTATTTGATCAATTACTTTTTCTTTTTAGCTTTTGTTGTTTTACCTGATTTTGCTGTAGATGCTTTTTTGGTTTTCTTGGCCTGTCCTGATTTTCCTTCTTTAATAATTTCCATACATTCTTTGTATGTTAATTCTTTTGCATCTTTTCCTTTTGGAATTTTGTAATTTTTCTTTTTATAAGCAATATAAGGCCCCCAACGGCCATTTAATATTTGAACATCTGCATCCTCATCGAATGATTTTATGTATTTGTTACGATCTTTCTCCCTTTTTTCTTCTATTAGCTCGATCGCACGATCCAGCTCAATCTTATACGGATCATCTTCTTTCTTTAATGACACAAACTTAGAGTCGTGTCTTACATAAGGCCCGAATCGTCCGATCGACACAACCACTTTCTTATCTTCGTAAGTTCCTATATCTCTTGGTAGTTTAAATAACTCCAGCGCTTCGTTCAATGTAATTGTTTCCAGGTGTTGGCCATGTTGTAAGGAAGCGAACTTAGGTTTATCTTCATCGTCTTTTAGTCCAATTTGAGCCATTGGCCCGTATGGACCAATTTTTACAGTAACCGGTTTTCCCGTTTCCGGATCATCTCCCAAAACTCTTTCGCCAACACTTCTACTGGATTTTTCCAGAGTTGATTCAACCGTTTTATGAAATGGTTTATAGAACTTATCGATCATTTTTGACCATTCTAATTTACCGTTTGCTATTTCATCAAAATCTTCTTCGACCGATGCAGTAAAATTATAATTAACAATTTCGTGGAAATACTCAGCAAGAAAATCATTTACAACCATTCCAATATCATTAGGGAATAGTTTATTTTTTTCGGCACCTGTAATTTCTGTTTTATTTTCGGTTTTAACTTTTCCATCTTTTAACAGGATGGATTCGTATTTTCTCTCCTTACCCGGCCTTTCTTCTTTAACGACATACCCACGATTTTGTATTGTAGATATTGTAGGTGCATATGTAGATGGACGTCCGATGCCTAATTCTTCCAATTTTTTAACCAAACTGGCTTCGGTGTACCTTGGAGGATGATACGTAAAACGTTCCAGAGCTTGAATTGTTTTATACCCAAGATTTTCGCCTGAACTTACTTTTGGCAGTAAGCCTTTAACTTCTTCTTCGCTTTCATCATCGGTAGATTCGATATATACTTTTAAGAAACCATCGAATTTTAAAACTTCTCCAACAGAAACAAATTTGTGCTTACTATTCGAAAGATCAATATTAATCGTTGTTTTTTCCAATTCAGCATCGCTCATTTGCGAAGCAATGGTGCGCTTCCAGATCAGATCATATAATCGTTTCTCGTTATCGGCACCTGTAATCTCTTGTTTATCTATAAATGTTGGCCGGATAGCCTCGTGCGCTTCCTGCGCTCCTTTTGCTTTTGTCTTATAATTTCTTACTTTCAGGTACTTTTCGCCAAATTCATTAACAATAACTTTCTTGGCAGTATTAATTGCCATACCTGAAAGATTCACCGAATCGGTACGCATGTAAGTTATTTTTCCCGATTCGTATAAACGTTGTGCCACAGCCATGGTTTGTGCCACCGAAAAATTTAATTTCCTGCTGGCTTCCTGCTGTAAAGTAGATGTAGTGAAGGGAGCTGCTGGTGATTTTCTGGCTGGCTTTTTTGAAATATCACTAACCGTAAAGCTGGCCGTAATGCAATTATCTAGTAATTCTACAGTTTCTTTCTTCGTTTTTAATTTCTCGGCTAAATCTGCTTTTAAATCTTCATTCTTATTTGTGATAAATAGTCCGGACACCTTATAATAGGTTTCGCTTTTAAAATTCATTATTTCTCGCTCGCGGTCGACTAATAGCTTTACAGCAACCGACTGAACACGACCTGCAGATAATGAAGGTTTCACTTTTTTCCACAATACCGGTGATAATTCGAAACCAACCAAACGATCCAATACCCGTCGCGCTTGTTGCGCATTTACCAGATTTTCATCAATAAAACGAGGATTTTTTATGGCATTTTGAATTGCTTCTTTGGTAATTTCATGAAAAACAATTCGTTTTGTATTTTTAGGTTCCAACTCGAGTTCTTTCATTAAGTGCCATGCAATGGCTTCTCCTTCGCGGTCTTCATCGGAAGCTAGCCAAACAACCTTAGCTTCTTTGGCTAATTTTTTCAATTCCTTAACTACCGCCTTTTTATCTTCCGGAACAATATATTGGGGTGTGTAATTATCTTCGATTTCAATCCCAAGGTTCTTCTTTGCTAAATCACGGATATGTCCATAGCTTGAAGTAACATGGAAATCTTTACCTAAAAACTTTTCAATTGTTTTTGCTTTTGCGGGTGACTCTACGATAACTAAATTTTCAATCATGAATAATTTGATTTTGAAGAATTTCTAAAACGTGACAAAATTAATATAAATACTATTCTAAGTTCAAAAATTTCGAATTAAATATTATTTATTAATTTTACAACCAAGCGAAAATAAGCAAAATGGACAAAATAAAATTTACAAGCAAATTCTATATCCGATTGTTTTGGGTACTATTTTCAATACCTGTATTAACAATTGTTGTATTGTTTACTCTAATTTCATTAGAGAAGTTGGGTGAGATGCCAACTTTTGAAGAATTAGAAAACCCCGAAAATGATCTGGCATCTGAGATTTATTCTGACGATGGTGTGTTATTGGGTAACTATTATTACAGGAATAGATCGTATGTAAATTACGACGATTTAGCGCCGAATTTGGTACATGCTTTGATTGCCACCGAAGATATTCGTTTTCATAAACATTCCGGAATTGATGCAAGAGGTCTGGCTCGTGTATTTGTATATTCAATTTTAATGAACGACAAATCATCCGGAGGCGGCAGCACTATTACCCAGCAATTAGCAAAAAACCTATTTCCACGCGATACAGCAACTTATAATACATCAATTGGCAGGAATGTAAATTTAGGCTTAGCAAAATTTAAAGAGTGGGTTACCGCTGTAAAACTGGAGAAAAATTATACAAAAAATGAAATTTTGGTAATGTATTTAAATACAGTTGCCTTTGGAGGTAATTCGTATGGAATTAAATCTGCAGCAAAAACTTTTTTCAACAAAACCACCGATTCGCTTAAAGTAGAAGAATCTGCTATTTTGGTTGGATTATTAAAAGCTCCTACTTTTTATAGTCCGGTAAGAAACCCGGAACGATCGCAACTTAGACGAAATATTGTTTTAAGCCAAATGAATAAATATGGCTATTTAACCAATGAGGAGTTTGACTCGTTAAGCGTTTTACCCATAGAGCTAAACTATAAGGTTCAGGATCATAACGAAGGATTAGCTACTTATTTTAGAGAATACTTAAGGTTAGTTTTAAATGCCAATGAGCCGAACCGGAAAAATTATTATTCATTTAACGATTATGTAAACGATTCGGTCGAATGGATTACGAATCCAATATATGGCTGGTGCAATAAAAATACGAAACCAGATGGAACACCATATAATATATATCGTGACGGACTAAAAATATATACTACCCTTAACTCCAAAATGCAACAGTATGCCGAGGAGGCTTTGGTTGATCATTTGTCAAAAGAATTACAGGAAGATTTTAATGAGGAACAAAAAAATAATCCCAACGCGCCCTATTATGATGAGCTCGACAAGTCTGACTTAAAAAACATTATTGAATTAGCGATCAGAAGGACTGAGAGATACCGGGTTTTAAGAAATGCAGGCAACAATATGGATGAAATTCTGGCTAATTTTAACACCCCAACAGAAATGACCGTTTTTACCTGGGATGGCGAAGTTGATACGGTAATGACTCCAATGGATTCTTTAATGCATTATAAAAGCTATTTACGAGCAGGTTTTGTTTCGGTAGATCCACACAATGGTTATATAAAAGCGTATGTTGGTGGTCCAAATTTCCGACACTTTAAATACGATCATGTAAGTGTTGCAAAAAGACAGGTAGGATCAACCATTAAACCTTTTTTATATACTCTGGCCATGCAGGAAGGATATTCTCCTTGCCATAAAGTTCCGAACGTTGCCAGTACTTTTATTGTAAACGACACAACCTGGACACCTAAGAACTCAGGACCTACAAGCATGGATGGTAAAATGGTAACACTCGAATGGGGATTAGCAAATTCGGTAAATTATATCTCGGCCTGGTTAATTAAGCAGTTTAATCCAATTTCTGTTATTGATGTAATGCAAAAAATGGGAGTAAGAAGCCATATCGATGCTGTTCCTTCAATTTTTCTTGGAACATCGGATATTTCACTAATTGAAATGACCAGTGCATATTCTACTTTCTCGAATAAAGGTGTACATGCCGATCCAATATATATTACCAGGATAGAAGATAAAAACGGAAATGTTTTAGCCGATTTTACATCAACAAAGAATGAAGCAATCAGTGAGCAAACTGCATATTTAATGACACAACTTTTACAAAGTGTTGTTAAAAAAGGCTCTGGAGGCAGAATTCGTTGGAAATATGAATTATATAACGAAATTGGCGGAAAAACCGGTACCACTCAAAATCATTCCGATGGTTGGTTTATGGGAGTAACACCGAACTTAGTTTCGGGCGCTTGGGTTGGTGGCGAAGACCGCAGCATCCATTTTAAAGGAATTGGGCAAGGCGGCGGCCATAACATGGCATTACCTATTTTTGCCTTATATATGCAGAAAGTTTATAATGATTCAACATTAAATGTTACCACAGAAGATAAGTTTGAAAAACCTTTAAATTTTTCTGTTAACATTGATTGTGAAAAATTCGAAGAGAACAATAGCGATCAAACAAATTACGGAGATGAGTTTTTTTAACTTAAATCTAATTTAGGTATAGCTTTTATTAAAGACTTTGTATATTCTGAAGCTGGAGACCTGTAAAGATCTTCAGTTTCTTTTTGTTCTATTAACGAGCCATCTTTCATTACAAGAATCCTATCCGACATATATTTAACCACCGATAAATCGTGAGAAATAAAAATATACGTTAATCCGAATTCATCTTTTAGGTCATTCAACAAATTTAAAATTTCTGCCTGCACAGAAACATCCAAAGCAGAAACAGACTCGTCGCAAATAACAAATTCGGGCTCTAAAATTAAAGCCCTTGCAATAACAATTCTTTGTCGCTGCCCACCAGAAAACTCGTGTGGATATTTAGTAAAGCTTTCTCTATCGAGCCTTACTTTATCCAATATTTGGTAAACCCTGTTTCGTTTATTTTTAACATTCAGATTATGAACCTTTAGCACTTCCATTAAGGCTTCGCCAATGGTAAGCTTAGGATTAAGCGACGAATAAGGGTCCTGAAAAATAATTTGAACATTTTTTCTAAAATTCTTTAAGTCCTTTTTTGACAGCCTATTGATTGACTTGCCCTTAAACGCCATATTACCAGATGAACTCTCGATGAGTTTTACCAATGTGCGGCCCAGAGTAGTTTTACCGCAACCCGATTCGCCAACCAAACCAAGCGTTTCTCCTTTATACACATCAAAACTAAAATCATTTACCGCTTTAAAACCAGTTTTAAATTTCCCCAATAGGTTTTTATCAGACCAATAAATCTTATTCAGGTTTTTAACCGATAGTATAATTTCTTCTGACAAATTATTAATTCTCTTATGATCCTTATTTTCTTCATCTTTCTTATTTAGAAAATCGGCTAAAACCGGCAAACGGCCCTTTTGTGTTTCTAATGTGGGGCGGCAGTTTAAAAGTCCGATTGTATAAGGCTCCTTCGGGTTTTGTAAAACATTGATTTTGTTTCCATACTCCACCACCCTGCCCTGATACATCACCAGCACATCGTCGGCAATATTAGAGATTACACCTAAATCGTGAGAAATAAAAATAATACTGGTATGATATTTTTTCTGAATCCGTTTTAACAAATCCAATATGGATTTTTGTACCGTAACATCGAGCGCTGTGGTTGGTTCATCGGCAATTAATACCGAAGGGTTTAAGGCAATTGCCATAGCAATCATTACACGTTGCTTTTGTCCACCAGAGATTTCGTGCGGATATTTATGATATAAGCGCTTTGCATTGGGCAGTTTTACTTCTTCGAATAATTCAAGGCTTCTTTTTTGGGCTTCCTTTTTTGTGGTTTTTAGATGATAGTGAATAACTTCGGCAACCTGCTCGCCGCAAGTAATAGATGGATTTAAAGATGTCATCGGTTCCTGAAAAATCATGGAAATGTGTTTCCCACGATAATCCAGCATTTCTTTCCCGGAAAGTTCAAGAAGATTAATCTTCTCCTGATTAAAAAACATAATTTCACCACCCAAAATCCGGGCATTTTTGGGTAGCAATTGTAAAATTGATAATGCGGTGATTGACTTTCCCGATCCTGACTCACCAACAATACCCAATGTTTTTCCTTTTTCCAAAGAAAACGACACCTGGCTTAAAACCTGATTATCTGTATCGTTGGTTTTAAATGACAATGAAAGATTTTGAACTTTGAGAATATCCACACCAGTTAGTTTTTCTTAAAAAGTAAGCGAAATAATTCTTCCACCTTTGAAACTTTTACAATCTGAATTTTAAATTTCGTTGTATCCAAACTTTTAGAATTAAATCCGGAAATAAAAATCTTTGTAAAACCTAGTTTATTGGCTTCGCTAATACGCTGTTCAATTCGGTTTACCGGACGGATTTCGCCTGTTAATCCAACTTCGCCGGCAAAACAGATATTCTTTTGTATGGGAAAATCCAGATTTGAAGATAATACAGAAGCAATAACAGCTAAATCGATGGCAGGATCGTCTACTTTAAGTCCTCCAGCAATGTTTAAAAAAACATCCTTTTGCGCTAACCGAAAGCCTGCTCTTTTTTCCAATACGGCCAGTAACATGCCTAACCTGCGATTATCGAATCCGGTAGATGATCGTTGTGGCGTGCCGTAAGCAGCGCTGCTAACCAATGCCTGTATTTCAATTAATAAGGGCCGGGCCCCATTAATTGTTGATGCTACAGAAGTCCCACTAAGGTTTTCATCAGATTGTGTTATTAATATTTCCGAAGGATTTGGCACTTCTCTCAAACCTTTATTATTCATCTCAAAAATGCCCAACTCCGAGGTGGATCCAAAACGGTTTTTCGTTGTTCGTAAAATACGGTACATATGATTATGATCGCCCTCGAACTGTAAAACAGTATCGACCACGTGCTCCAGCACTTTTGGTCCGGCCAGATTTCCTTCTTTATTAATGTGGCCAATAAGAAAGACAGGTGTGCCGGTTTCTTTAGCATATTTTAATAAACTGGCTGCTGTTTCGCGGATTTGAGAAACCGTTCCAGCTGATGATTCAAGCTTGTCGGTATACAATGTCTGAATAGAATCAATAATTAAAATATCGGGAGCTAAATTAACCGCTTGATTTAAAATATTTTCTAAAAGTGTTTCGCTAAGAATAAAACAATTATCGTTTTTCAAATCCAATCGTTCTGCCCTCATTTTAATCTGCTGCGGACTTTCTTCGCCCGAAATATAAAGTATTTTAAAATGATCCAGTTTTAAAGCAACCTGCAACGACAGGGTTGATTTACCAATTCCGGGTTCTCCGCCAATTAACACCACTGATCCGGGAACAAGGCCTCCACCAAGTATTCTATCCAGCTCGGCAATTTTTGTTGATATCCTTCCCTCCCTTTTTGATTTTATCTCGGCAATCTTTTGTGGAAACTGCTTCTCGGAATCGTAACTTACCTGGCTTTGTTTGGTTGTTTTTGAAACTTGCTGCTCGATATAGGTATTCCACTCGCCGCATGCGGGGCATCTTCCAATCCATTTAGCCGATTCGGCTCCACAATTCTGACAAAAATAAACGGTTTTAGACTTAGCCATAATTATCTTTTTAGCTTTTCGATGATCGATGTGGTTGAATAACCTTCGATAAAATCAATGGTTGCAACCTCGCCACCTTTTGCCATTACAATATCGTGTCCCACAATATCTTCAACATTATAATCGCTTCCTTTTATTAACACATCGGGTTGAATCTTTTTAATTAATTCGTATGGCGTATCCTCATCAAATAAAACAACAGCGGTAACAAATTGCAAAGATGCTAAAATGGTAGCCCGGGCAATTTCATCTTGCACCGGCCTGTTTTCTCCCTTAATTTTTCTTACTGATTGATCTGTATTTAATCCAACAACAAGAATATTTCCATAGTTGGCAGCTTGTGCTAAGTACTCAACATGGCCCCTGTGTAATATATCAAAACAACCGTTTGTAAAAACAATGCGTTGATTTTTCAATTTCCAGTATGTTAAATAGGATTCAAGATGATCAGGATCAATTATCTTTGATTTTACATAATCTAATTTACTCATAAAAAAAACTATTTGAATGAGTAAAGTTAACTAATTTTTCTTGTTTTACGTGAACTAAAAAAGATTGCAAAAATCGACAAGATTCCAAGAAGTAATACAAGAAAGACTTGTGATTCGTGCTGAATGGTTGCAAAGGCAAGGCCTTCGGTTTTTGAGATACCGTATAGTGTAAGTCCTGATGAAATAATCCAATGAAAAGCACCAATACCTCCCTGAACCGGTGCCGACATTCCCAAGCCTCCAATAACCAGCAAAAATAAACCATCGATAGGCTTAAGGCCTTGCGTGGCAGGCATAGCAAAAACAACTACATAGGTCATTAAAAAGTACATTACCCAAATAATAAGTGTATGTAATAAAAATGCCTTTCGACTTCGCATTTTAGTTACCGTTTTTACACCTGATATTATACCTCGTAAAATTTTTCTGATTTTGATAACAATTATTACCCGTTTAAATTTTTTGCGGAAATAATAAAATAAAGCTATAGCAGATCCTAAAACCAAAACAATTGCCAACCAGTAATAAATAGAAAAATCTACGGTATGAATAATTTTTTGCGATAAGGGTATAAATACGCTTTCTTTAATAAATACTCCGAACGACTCTAATTTGGCAATAAAAATGATAAAAAGGAAAAACAAAAGCACAATCATATCGATCGCTCTTTCAATTAAAACAGTTCCGATTAGAGAATCCATTGGGATTTTGTCTGTTCTGGTTAGTGCACCACAACGACTAATTTCGCCCAATCGCGGCAAGGCTAAATTTGCGATATAACCGAACATTAGAGCATAAAAAACATTGGCTAAGGAGGGTTTGTAGTTTAATGGCTCAATAAGCAATCGCCATCGTGCGGCACGACTCAAATAACCTAAGAATGCAAATACCAGCGACAAAAACACCCAATAATAGTTTGCATTCTTTAAATGATGTACCAGGCTATTAAAATCAATTCCCTTAAATGCAAAATAGAGCAGTAGTATTCCTAAAGCTAAAAAGATAAAAAAATTTAATATCCGTATAATATTTCGTTTCAAGAACTTATATTAATTTATTGGTTGCAGTATCCGGAAATAAAAGGGTTGGTTTAAATTTTTTAGCTTCTTCAAAATCCATTGAAGCGTAGGATATAATTATAATTACATCCCCCACAGTAGCTTTTCTGGCAGCTGGCCCGTTTAAACATATTTCACCAGAGCCTCTTTCTCCTTTTATTACATAAGTTTCTAAACGCTCACCATTATTAATATTTACCACTTGAACCTTTTCATTTTCAATAATGTTTGATGATTCCATCAAATCTTCATCAATGGTAATACTGCCAACATACTGAAGGTTGGCTTCTGTAACAGTAACCTTATGTATTTTCGATTTTACAACTTCAATGTTCATACTAATAATGAGATTTTGTACAAATTTACAAATTATATCTTATATTATCTATTAAACGGATGTTTCCAACTTGCACAGCAATACATCCGAATTTATCGGCATTTTCTTCCCAGCTTCTAATTGGTTCCAGGGTTTCGGCATTTACAATCTCAAAATACTCTACATCTAAATAATGATTTTTATTGATAGAACGTATTACCCAATCTTTTGTTTGTTCAACCGTTAAGGATTTTGCTTTTGTTACCGACTCAAACAGCGTTTGCGATATTAATGAAACTTCTGCTCTTTGCTCTTTCGACAAAAGCATATTTCTTGAACTCATGGCTAAACCGTCTTGTTCCCGGATTATTGGACAAGAAACGATCTCAATATTAAAACCAAGTTGTTTTGTCAGATGCTTAATAATTGCCACTTGCTGAAAATCTTTTTCTCCAAAATAAGCTTTATCAGGAAGTACTATTTCAAATAACTTACTCACAATTAATCCAACACCACGAAAATGTCCCGGGCGAAACTTACCTTCCATTACCTTATCCAGATTTCCAAAATTGAACTGGCGTGTATCTTCCTTCGGATACATTTCGTTTTCGGACGGAATAAATAATAAATCGCATTGAACTGTTTTCAGCCTTTCTATGTCATCAGCCAAAATTCTGGGATATCTCGTAAAATCATTTTTGTTATTAAACTGTGTAGGGTTTACAAAAATACTTACAACCGTTATATCATTTTCGCTATTCGATTGCTTAATTAAAGATAAATGGCCTTCGTGCAATGCTCCCATCGTAGGAACAAAACCGATGGATTTACCACTTGCTCTTAATTGGGTTAACTCCTGCTGGAGTTCGTTTGATTTTTCAATCTTTTTCATTTGTAAAATAGTCATCTAACAACATCAAAGAAAGGGCAAAGTAAAAAATAATATTTCATATAATAACAATCAAAATGCTTATATGATTTATGTTAACTGTAATTTGTTGATGATTAACATAATTTTTACTAATTTTGCGGTGGTTTAAATTAATTTAAATTCCAAATGGAGAATACGAAGGTTTTATACATTTCGCAAGAAATAACGCCATATTTACCAGAAAGTAAAATGTCGCTAATCGGGCGACATCTTCCTCAGGGCATTCAGGAAACAGGAAAAGAGATCAGAACATTCATGCCAAAATTTGGATGTATTAACGAACGCAGGAACCAATTACACGAAGTGATTCGCCTTTCGGGAATGAATCTCATCATTAACGATACGGATCATCCATTAATTATCAAAGTTGCTTCGATACAAGCAGCCAGAATGCAGGTTTATTTTATTGATAATGAAGATTATTTTCAACGAAAACAAATGCTAAAAGATGATAATGGGGATTATTTTGAAGATAATGATGAAAGGGCAATCTTTTTTGCAAGAGGGGTTTTAGAAACAGTTAAGAAACTCAGATGGTCGCCTGATATTATTCATTGTCATGGTTGGTTTACCGGGCTAATTCCATTATACATTAAGAAAGCTTATAACGAAGATCCTTTATTTGCCAATTCAAAAGTAATTTATTCTGTTTACAACGATGATTTTGACAAACCTTTAAAAAAAGATTTCAAGGATAAGATATTATTCGAGAACATTACCAATAACGATGTTAAACTACTAAAAGAACCTACCTTTACAAATTTGAGTAAGTTAGCAATTGAAACATCAGATGCAACAATTATCGGAAGTGAAGCAATAAACAGCGAACTTAGCAGTTTTATTAAGGATTCTGGTAAACCCTATTTGGATTACCACAACGAAGATGAATACATTGATGCTTACTCAACATTTTATGACAAAATACTTTTATAAAAACATGAACAATAAATTAAAAACTATTTTAAAGCCTAAAAATTACATTAGGTTCGTAATTGGAATTATACCAATTTTAATAATGGCAATAAGTATTTCATGCGAAGAAGAGCCTAATGCTCTGGGATCAGAATTATTGCCCGATGAAGATAAAATAGGCTATTATTATGATACAACTTTTACTTTTTCAAGCACTGTATTCGACAAAGATGCCATTAGATCAAATGCATTTAATCAATATCCAATCGGGACAACCAGTAATGATTATTTAGGAATATTTTCTGCCAGCCTGGCCAGTCAGTTTTTTCCTGAAACCCTTACAGACAGTATTCACATTGATGAAATAAACTCAATTGATTCTATTATCCTGTTTTTAGATATTGATACAATTTTTGGCCCCAGCGAGAATAATTTATTATTTAAAGTTTATGAATTAACTGATAGTATAGTAGATAGTTTAGCTCATATTTATTATTCAGATGAAGATATTAACAACTATTTTACAGGCAGTGCTATCAATACCGGATCCGAAATTGTTGGAGACACCTTAATAAAACTTCCATTAACTTTAGATTTTGCTAATAAATTTATATCGAACGGAGATTCTATTAATAGTTCGTACGATTATTTTAAATCAATTTTTAAAGGCATAGCAATAACACCAGACACATACGCAGCCAACGGGCAAGTTTGTATTACAAATATTAATGCATTTTACAGTAAAATTGTTCTTTATTATAACGACACTTTAAGCTTAAACTATCGTTTTAACAATGGCGCAAAATTCGGCAATTTTAAATACAGTAAAACCAGTGAAGATTTTTCTACGGAGTTTAACGACTCTTTAATGTTTTATGAAAGCCCGGTAGGTGTTTCATCAAGGATTAAACTTTTAAACTATAAAGATATTTTTCACACAGATACAAGTTATTCAATTCTTAATGCTGAATTATTTGTTCCGGTTTATAAAGACGAAGATTTTGATGTATTTCCTCATCCAAACAATTTGTCATTATACTATAGTCAGGAAGATAGCATCTTAACTCAAGTGGCAGACTATAATAGTAACAATGCTTCGAGATACGGAAAATATAACGAAACACTTAAACACTATTCATTCAACATTACAAATCATTTTCAAGATATGATTGACGGTAATATACTTGACTCTTGTTTAAATCTGAATATGCAAACATCGTATTATTATCCATATCGGGTAATCTTAAAATCGAACGACAATATAAAACTTAAAGTAACATATACAAAACATTAATTTGCTATGTGCGGAATTGTTGGATACATTGGTGATAAGCAGGCTTATCCAGTTTTAATTAATGGTTTAAAAAGATTAGAATACCGGGGATATGACTCTGCCGGAATCTCTCTACTTAATAACGATACCATAAAAGTATTTAAGAAGAAAGGGAAAGTTTCAGATCTTGAAGACCATGTTGCTAAAGAAGATATATCCGGTAACATTGGTATAGGACATACCCGATGGGCTACGCATGGAGAACCCAATGATGTAAATGCTCATCCACATGTTTCAATGAACGAAAAATTTGTTCTGATTCACAATGGAATTATCGAGAACTATGGCCGGTTAAAAGAAAAACTGATTGATCGTGGTTATAAATTCCAAACTGAAACAGACACTGAAGTTTTAGCTAATTTAATTGAATACATATACATAAAAGGTAAAGTAAGTGCCGAAATTGCGGTTCGATTAGCTCTATCAAAAGTGGTTGGAGCATATGGCTTAGCCATTATTTGTAAAGACGAACCAAATAAATTAATTGCAGCCCGTAAAGGTAGCCCATTGGTAATTGGTGTTGGCGAAGGCGAATATTTTATTGCTTCGGACGCTACCCCAATTGTTGAATACACCAAAAGTGTAATTTACTTGAACGATGACGATGTTGCTATTTTAGGGAAAGAAGGCCTTACGCTTAAAACCATAAAAAACGATGAACTGACACCAAAAATTCAACAAGTTGATTTGGATATTGGGGAAATCGAAAAAAATGGTTTTGATCATTTTATGCTTAAAGAAATATTTGAGCAACCAAAATCAATATTAGACACTTTTAGAGGCCGGGTATCAATAGAAAAGAACCAAATACATTTAGGAGGATTATATCAGGTTTTACCTAAATTACTCGAAGCAAGAAGAATAATAATTATTGGTTGTGGAACATCCTGGCATGCGGGATTAGTTGGCGAATATCTAATTGAAGACCTGGCAAGAATCCCCGTGGAGGTGGAGTATGCATCAGAATTCAGGTATAGGAATCCTATTATTCATCAAGATGATGTTATAATAGCAATTAGCCAAAGTGGAGAAACCGCTGATACTTTAGCGGCTATTAAATTAGCAAAACAAGCCGGAGCTACGGTGCTGGGCATTTGTAATGTTGTTGGATCGAGTATACCAAGAGAAACAGATGGTGGTGTTTATACGCATGCCGGACCTGAAATTGGAGTAGCTTCTACCAAAGCATTTACTGCTCAGGTTACTGTATTGGCCATGATGGCTATGCAGTTAGGATACGAAAAGAAGGAAATCTCCGATGCGTCCTATAAAGAACTAATTGCAGAATTATATGATGTTCCTGCTAAAATCGAAAAAATATTAACGCATAACAATGAATTTTTAAAAGTTAGTGAATTATATAAAGATGCTACTAACTTCCTTTATCTGGGTAGAGGTTATTTATTCCCGGTTGCATTAGAAGGAGCCTTAAAGCTTAAGGAAATATCTTACATTCATGCCGAAGGATATCCTGCAGCAGAAATGAAACACGGACCCATCGCTTTGATTGATGAAAAGATGCCTGTGGTTGTTATTGCTACGAAAGATAAATCGTACGAAAAAATTGTGTCAAATATTCAGGAAGTAAAAGCCAGAAAAGGTGTTGTTATTGCAATTGTAAGCGAAGGCGATACAATTATTCGAAATATGGCAGACCATGTGCTGGAAGTTCCGGAAACGCGCGAAGAATTATCTGCATTACTAACGGTTATTCCTTTGCAGCTTTTATCATATCATATTGCGGTATTACGAAGCTGTAATGTAGACCAACCGAGAAATCTGGCAAAATCCGTTACGGTAGAATAAAAAAATAAATATATTATACATGCAAAAGGAGACTATATA
>CAYVEW010000037.1:0-27292 GCA_964450375.1 uncultured Bacteroidales bacterium | reverse complement strand
CACCCACCTCTCCTAATGCTTATTTGTCGTGGTTTCAATATCCCCATAGCTATCGGGACACCCACTTCTCCAAAATGTTGGACAAAAGTATAAAATTGATCTATATTACCAAAAAAAAGAATGAAAAAGATTCTTCCTTAGTGTTACTTTTTTTCTTCATCACTCATCTTCATGATCATCTCAGTGGCATTTGTATTACCCGAATACAAATTAAGAGACTTTTTGTAACTCTCAATTGCAAGTTTATTTTCACCTAAAATCATGTAAATTTCGCCTAAACTATCCCAAGCATTAAAATCATTGGGGTTCGCTTTTGCATTCAGCTGAAAAATGACTTTTGCAATATCGGGTTTATTTTCGTTTATTAATTTATACCCCAAACTATTTAACTGATCGCAACGGAAATTATAAACATCATCCTGCTTTTTTAGTTCGAGATACAAATCCAATGCCCTATCAATACCTTGTTCTTCAATCGTTAGGTATAAAGTATCAATAATTGATTTTTTAGGATTAGAAACATCTAATACTTCATAATCAAATATCAATGTAGAATTTGGTGGTATTGAGCCACGCTTTTTATTACCATAAGCAATTTCGGGCGGCAGAATAAATACCCATCGGTCGCCTACCCGCATTTTACTCACACCTTCTTCAACTCCTTTAATCACTGAATTTGTTCCTGTAATAAAATGAAAAGGTATATTGCTGGTTCTTGTTTCCCAGAATATCTCACCGTCTTCTAATGTTCCTATTCCATGCAAAGTAACTTCTTTACCTTCTTCAACTTTCTCCCCATCACCTTCATTAATTACAAAATATTTTAAGCCACTATCTGTAGCAATAGTGTCAGTGGATTGAGCACTGACACTAATGATATACATCCAAAATGATATAATGAAAATGATTTTTTTCACCAATTATTTTTTATTCGGTTTATCAGTTTTTGATATCGAATCACGCATCTTGGTATCTGCATCAATGTTTTTGAATTTATAGTAATCCATAACACCCAGGTTACCCATTTTAAAAGCTTCTGCCATAGCTAAAGGAATCTCCACTTCTGCTTCAATTACCTTAGCACGAGCTTCTTGTGCTTTAGCTTTCATTTCTTGTTCTAATGCAACAGCCATTGCACGGCGTTCTTCTGCTTTTGCCTGAGCAATGTTTTTATCAGCATTTGCCTGATCCATTTGCAGCACTGCACCAATATTTTTACCAATATCAATGTCTGCAATATCGATAGATAGAATTTCAAATGCAGTTCCGGCATCCAAACCTTTCTCAAGAACAACACGCGATATAGAGTCCGGATTTTCGAGTACTGCTTTATGCGAGACAGCAGAACCTATAGATGATACACAACCTTCACCAACACGAGCCAACACGGTATCTTCACCTGCTCCACCTACCAATTGTTTAATATTGGCCCGAACAGTTACTCTTGCTTTACAAATAAGCTGAATACCATCTTTTGCAACAGCGGTTACGGGAGGAGTGTCAATCACTTTTGGATTTACCGACATTTGAACTGCTTCCAGCACGTTACGTCCGGCCAAATCAATTGCTGTTGCCATATTAAAAGACAAGTCAATATTAGCTTTCTCTGCCGAAACTAAAGCGTGAACTACATCTGCAACACGACCTCCTGCCAAATAGTGCGCTTCCAAATCATTTCTGTTTAAAAACAATCCAGCTTTTGTACCTTCAATCATAGCACGAACAATAATTGATGGTGGTACTTTACGCCATCGCATAAAGATTAACTGCAATAAGGATATACGCACTCCTGACACAAGTGCCTGAAACCATAATCCGATCGGGATTAAATACAAAAATAAATAGAGTACTACAATTACTCCAACAATAATTCCAATTAAAGGCCAAAATTCCATAATATTCTAATTTAAGGGTTTTACTATTAAATGAGATCCATCGATCTTCTTAACTTCTACTTTTGTTTTGGGGTCGATAAATGAGCTTGTTGATTTTGCTTCATAAAATTTATCATTTATAAGCACTTTACCATATGGATTTAACCTTGTTACAGATTCTCCCATATCACCAATACTAATCTCATCGCTTAACGATGAACTTGATTTTCCATCAATCTTAGTATCTAAAGCTATTCTCTCCCAGGTCTTCGATCGTAACATAAACACAATTGAAAAAATAGATACGATTGCTGTGGAACCCAGGATATAATGCCCTACGGGAGTTCCAAACTCCTGATATCCGAAATAGATTCCAACACCCACCATGATAAATCCTGCAATTCCTGCAATGGTTACCCCTGGGACAATTAAAAACTCAACATAAAAAAGGATTACTCCTAAAACGATTAAAAAAATAATAGCTGTTACTGACATAACTCTAATTTAATGAAACGGTTAATCCTTTTTCGATTAATTGATCAAACATTGCCTTTAAATAATCGTACTTTCCCTTTTTAATATCGCACGAACCACGATAATGCACTAAATAGGTACATTGCTCTGCCTGAACCTGTTCGTGCTCACATACGTCAATTAAAGATTCGATCACATAAGCAAAATCATGCACATCGTCGTTATATAAAAACAAGGTATAATCTTTACCACTACTTGGCGAATTCTTAATATTTGAATTCTCTTCAAAATCTCGTTCTCTATTCATAATTTCGTTTAAACATTCCTTAATGAAAGGCCTAATATACAATATATTTCAATGTAAATGTACGATTTTTTTTATGTTATTCAGTGATTTTTCTTGCCTGATCTATAGGTATCTGGCTTTCAGCAAAATATGCATGAACTTCCACATCTCGTTGAATAATACCCTCGATTTTTGATTTCAGCTTAAAGGCATCATCAAAGGTTTTAAATGAATTTACGATAAATCGAATATCATTCGCATTCTTTTTAACAAAGAGATCTAAATCTTCGCTTAAAATATTTTTAATACTATCAATCATGAGCTTATTTTCCAATGCGAGCTCTCCTTGTATTACATATATGATCTCCAGATTTTCTTTCTCTGTTTTATTCTCCACATCTTTTTTCTGCACATTTATCACAGGTTTTTCTTTCGATTCCAATTTCACGGCTGTATTAATTGGAATTATTTTACCATCATTGAAAGCTACAATATAAGCATCTTTAAAACCTTTTGATTTAACCGTTGGTAATTTCTTTTCTGCTTCGGCAATCTGATAGAATTTACCGGCAAAGTATTTATGAATATTGCTGTTTTCCTTTTTTAAGCATGTAAGGGGTTCCAATCCATTAAAAACAGATGGGTTTTTAGCTGAGCTAAATGCACCTAACTGAATCATATAAATAATTCCATTTGGCAATTGCTCATTTATTTTAATTGGGTTTTTCGGATTGTATTTTGTTGGCAGAATAACGCGCAATCCAAAATCTGAATTGTCTTCAATCGATTCATTTTCAAACAATACAGCTTGCAATTCTGCTTTCTCAAGATCATTATCCTTTGGTTCTTCAACAATGCTACCCTGTACTTTTTCGCGCTTTTTATTTTCTTCTGTTTTGATTTCTTCAACCACTTCATCTTTCGTCTCACTCTTATAGGATAGCTTATTTGATGCCAGATTTAGCTGTTCAATTTCCCTAACCTTTTCATAACATATATCAGATTGTTTTTGCAGGGAGTATATTTTTTGCTCAAGTTCAATAATTTCATTTCCTATTTGAGCTCTTTCCTGCCCATCTGTTGTTTTTTCGAAAACTGCGCGTTTATCGTCAATTACCCAACGCGTCGAATCGGCCTTTAACTGTAGCTGAACAGCCCGGTTTAATAAACTATCGTATTCAGCCTTTCTGATAAAACCATCGTTTACTTCTCGTTTAATAACCGATGTGGTTGGCTTTTTTTTATGGTCAGCAGTCTTTTGGGTTGTTTTTTTCTCCTGCTGAATCACGTTCACATCCAACGATGCAACTTTCTTTATTTGTTCAGTGTTAAGATATTCAATAAATGGTTTTTGGTTTTCTGCTTTGATTTTATAAATCTGATATTTATTATCTAACTGATTACGATCTGATGCAAAACAGGCAAATTCTTTATTTGGATCAGCAACGAAAAGTATATCATCAAAAGGAGAATTAATGGGGAAGTCCAGATTTTCAGGCTCCGACCATTGCTGCGTTTCCCAATCCCACGAGCTACGGTATAAATCGTATCCGCCCATACTATAATGGCCTTTTGATGCAAAATACAATGTGGCTCCATCGGCATGAATGAATGGATAATTTTCATCAAATGGAGTATTGATTCTATCGCCAAGGTTTTCGGGCTCACTCCAGCTATCATTATCTAAACGTGTGATTCTAAAGATATCATAATCGCCTCGTTTTTTATTTTTTGCAGAAAAGTATAAAACCTCGTTACGTTCCATAAAATTAGGAACAAAAATTACGCTTTGCTCCGCCAAAGAGTCGCGTTCGTGATTTAAATACAAATACCTGTTAAAAAACCGGCCTTCAAGGCCTTCAAGCTCATACGATGCATAAAAGTCATCCTTATAGGCAGTTTGTTTTTTATAAATTTCCGGTTCTTGAAAATATTTGATCAAATACAAACCATTTTGAGCCATTGAAATATAATTAAGAACCCCCAACTCGCGCAATTCGCGATTAGAACCACTTTTTTCAAACCATCTGAAATTTGCAATGGCATCTTCGAACTGATATGTCTGTAAGTATGCTAATCCCAGGTAAAAATAAACATCAAAGGGAACATTCCGCACCGAGGCATAACGCAAAAGCTGTATCGCCTTTTGGTAATCATTTTCGGCAAATAAGATACACCTGCCGGCATAATAATTATAACTTGGGTCTTTCGGGTATAAATCCAGCATTTTCTGATAATAAGGCAGCGCCTCGGCATAATTACCTTTTTGCACGTTTAAATAAGCTTCCTTCATCATATTTAAGTCGGCTGCATCATTAACTTGTGCAAGGGTATCCACCGAAAAAAAATATACTAAACTAAAAAGTAAATACAGAATATATTTTTTCATTCAACCTTAAGTCTATCCATTTTAAGTAAATACAAATTTAACACTCCTAACGTTCTGGTAAAAGAAAAATTGATTATCTTTTATAATATTATAGAATTCAACATTTTACAAGTATATTTTTTTTGTTAATAAAAGATTTATAAACAATGAACGATTATATCTGTCTTATCGTTGATATTTTTTAATTTTACACAACATAACCAGAATGCTATGAAAATTTTAAAAGAAGGCGACAAAGCTCCTGAATTTAAGGGAATTGATCAAAATGGGAAATCCATATCTTTAGATGATTACAAAGGTAAAAAAGTGGTATTGTATTTTTACCCAAAAGATAATACTCCCGGATGCACTAATGAAGCCTGCGATTTAAGAGACAATTACAAGGATCTAACTGGTAAAGGCTTTGATGTTATTGGTGTAAGCCCCGATTCTGAATCATCACATCAAAAGTTTATTGGGAAATATGATCTGCCTTTTCGATTGATTTCAGATCCTGAAAAAGAAATCTTAAATTTATACAATGCCTGGGGTGAGAAAAAAATGTATGGAAAATCATACCAGGGTGTTTTACGAAAAACGTTCATCATTTCAGAAGATCAAACCATAGAAAAGATTATAGAAAAAGTTAAAACAAAAGATCATACCAATCAGATCTATCAAGAATTGAAAATCTAAAAAGTAAATTAATACAAATCATGGAGAAAGAGAAAAAAGAAAACAACATCAATAAAGAAAAGTTAAAAGCTTTACAGCTGACACTTGATAAAATTGACAAAGATTATGGTAAGGGCACCATTATGAAAATGGGCGATCAGGCAGTTGCAGATGTTCCGTCCATTTCGTCGGGTTCAATCGCTTTAGATATGGCCATGGGTGTAGGAGGCTTCCCACGTGGCCGGGTGATCGAGATTTACGGCCCTGAATCGTCTGGTAAAACAACACTGGCCATTCACGCCATTGCCGAAGCACAAAAAAAAGGTGGCATTGCTGCAATTATTGATGCCGAGCACGCTTTTGATCGTTTTTATGCCGAAAAACTGGGCGTTGATGTTGAAAATCTTTTAATCTCTCAACCAGATAACGGAGAACAGGCACTAGAAATAACTGATCACTTGATACGTTCGGGCGCTATTGATGTAATTGTAATTGACTCGGTGGCAGCACTAACACCTAAGGCTGAAATTGAAGGAGATATGGGTGATTCCAGAATGGGTTTACAAGCTCGCTTAATGTCACAGGCTCTCAGGAAATTAACTGCAAACATTAACAAAACGAATACCTGTTGTATTTTCATTAACCAGTTACGCGAAAAAATTGGTGTTATGTTTGGTAATCCGGAAACTACAACTGGTGGTAACGCTCTGAAGTTTTACGCTACAATACGAATTGATATCCGAAGAATCGGACAAATTAAAGATGGCGAAGATATTTCTGGTAACAGAACACGTGTTAAGATTGTAAAAAACAAGTTAGCTCCACCATTTAAAAAAGCCGAATTTGATATTATGTATGGACAAGGAATATCGAAAATTGGAGAAATTGTTGACCTTGGAGTTGAACAAAATATTGTTAAAAAAAGCGGATCGTGGTTTAGTTACGGCGAAACCAAACTAGGTCAAGGTCGCGAAGCGGTGAAACAGTTATTGAAAGATAACCCGGAACTAGCGGAAGAACTGGAAACAAAAATCATTGAATCATTTAAAATAAGTTAAAAGAATTAAGCATGAAAAAACTGAACCTATTAGCAGGAATAGCTTTTATATCAGTTCTTATTGCAGGTTGCAATGGTAATCTTCAAAAAACTGAAATTGATAATCCTGTTAACAAAATTGAACTTACATCGGATAGAATGACACCAGAAGTGTTATGGTCGTTCGGACGCGTAAGTGGAGTTGAAATCTCGCCAGATGGAAAAACAATTCTATTTGGAGTTTCTTTTTATAATGTTGATGAAAACAAAGGGAATAGAGAAATATTTACAATGCCAACAGAAGGTGGAGATGCAATAAACATTACCAACACTGAATCGGGCGAATACTCGGCCGTATGGCGACCCGATGGCAAAAAAATTGCTTACTTATGCGCAGAAAGTGGCGATCTGCAACTTTGGGAAATGAATCCGGACGGAACAAACCGGGTGCAGATTTCCAATATCGAAGGTGGTATTAATGGTTTTAAGTATGCTCCCGATCAAACAAAAATCGTTTTTACAAAAGATGTAAAATTGGATCAATCGGTTAACGATCTGTATCCTGATCTTCCGAAAGCAGAAGCCCGGATCGAAACTGATTTAATGTACAGACATTGGGATAGATGGCACGACTACACCTACAGTCATGTTTTTATTGCTGATTACGATGGCAAAACCGTAAGCAATGAGTACGACATAATGGAAGGTGAACGATACGATACGCCCATGGAGCCTTTTGGTGGAATGGAACATATTAACTGGAGCCCTGATAGCAAAGAAGTGACTTACACATGCAAAAAGAAAGCAGGTAAAGAGTATAGCTTATCAACAAATTCGGAGATTTACATTTACAACTTAGCATCGAAAGAAACCAAAAATATTACCAAAGGATTAATGGGATACGATGTAAGTGCAGTATATTCTCCAAACGGAAAAATGATTGCATGGGAAAGCATGGAACGAGATGGTTACGAATCGGATCAGAACAGACTATTTATTTTAAATTTTGAAACCGGAGAAAGAAAAGATTTTACGGCTGATTTTGATCAGGATGTACATGGATTAACCTGGACAGAAGATAGTAAATACATTTACTTTACCAGCGATTATCAAGCTAAATTCCAGATTTACAGATTAGATGTTGAAACCGGAGAGATTAAGCAAATTACCAAAGGAAAACACAATTATGGTTCGGCTTATCCGGTTGGCAATAAAGTAATAGGAACAAAACAAAGCATGACCTATCCTACCGAAATATATGCTGTAGATATTGAAACTGGCGAAGAAACTCAATTATCATTTATAAATCAAAACCTTCACGATCAGTTAACTTACGGAAAAGTAGAAGAACGTTGGGTTAAAACTACGGATAATAAGGACATGCTGGTTTGGGTAATTTATCCACCACATTTTGATCCGAACAAAAAATACCCTGCATTACTTTATTGCCAGGGTGGCCCGCACGGATCTGTAAGTCAGTTTTACTCTTTCAGATGGAATTTCCAGATGATGGCTGCCAACGATTATATTATTGTTGCTCCGAATCGTCGTGGATTACCATCATTCGGAAAAGAATGGAACGACCAGATTTCTGGTGATTATGGCGGACAAAACATGAAAGATTATTTTAGCGCTATTGATGCCGTTTCAAAAGAACCTTATGTTGATGAAAACAACCTGGGAGCCGTAGGCGCCAGTTATGGCGGTTATTCTGTTTTCTGGATTGCAGGTAACCACGATGGTCGATTCGATGCTTTTATTGCCCACGATGGTATTTTCAACTTTGAAGCCATGTATCTGGAAACTGAAGAAATGTTCTTTGTTAACTGGGATATTGGCGGACCATACTGGGATAAATCGAATAAAGAGACATATGATAACTCGCCCCATAAATTTGTACACAAATGGGATACTCCAATTATGGTAATACATGGCGAAAAAGATTATCGCATTGCTTACACCCAGGGAATGAGCGCGTTTAATGCTGCTCAGTTACGTGGAATTCCAAGTAAATATTTACATTTCCCTAACGAAAACCATTGGGTACTAAGTCCGCAAAATGGTATCTTATGGCAACGTGAATTCTTTGGTTGGCTGGATCAATGGCTAAAGGATGAAGAATAAAAAACTGATACTTTTTAATCTAAAAGGCTGGGATATCTTCTCAGCCTTTTGTTTTTTGAGATAAAACAATTAAATTTATTTCAAATAACAATTATACAATAATGACCGAAGCTGCCCAATCGATTTTTCATTTTTTACTAATGCTTGTTTTCTTAACCATTTTCGTTTTATCGATCATCGTTATAAAACCTTTCCTGATCAATTACAAAAGAAAAGTTTCAACAATCAGTTTAAAAGTAAGCTACCTGGTTTATTTAGCAGCATTATTAATCGGGGTATATCTTTTTATGTTTTATGGCCCTAACGATATTGAAAATCAGGTGAGCGAAGCATTCTTCTTTAGTTTACTTCTTTGTCTTTTTATTCCTAATATAGCCATTTTAATACGTCGAAGATTTAAGCATAAACGCACAGAATACAATTACATTTTCTCCTTTGTAAATTTGGTAATAACTATTTTAATATTTTATATGCTTAATCGTTTTAACTGGTTTATTTTTTAAGATTCGAGAAGAGATGAGATTCGGTCGGTTTTTTCTTTCATCGATGCATAACCATCTAACCAGTATATTTTAAACCCTTTTCGTTCCATACCACGAAACCAGGTCATTTGCCGTTTAGCAAACTGATGTATAGCCACTTCAAGTTTTTTAAACATCTCATCATAACTGAGTTCTCCAATGACGTGTTTGGTAAGATATTTATACTCCAGGCCATAATAAATTAAATCATCAGGAGAAACACCACTTTCCAGAATTCTTTTCACTTCATCGATCATTCCTTCATCCAAACGTTGCTGCAAACGCTGTGTTATCCTTCTTCTTCGCGAATCCCGGTCGTATTTTACGCCTACAATTAATGAGTTTATATCAGGGAAATAATGATCAATCTCAGGATGCTTTTCATAATGTGATTCAATTTCTATAGCCCGAATCATTCTTTTTCTGGTGTCGATATCTGATCTGTTATGAAGATTTTTAATTGATTTTAAAATTTCAACCAGCTCCTGATCAGTTTTCAGCGCCAATTCCTTTCGAAGCGCTTCGTTAGCAGGAACATTAATTAGTTTATAACCTTTTAGCACAGCTTCCAGGTACATCCCTGAACCACCACAAAAAACAGGAAATTTATTCCGGCTGATGATATCGTCGAAAGCTTTTACAAAATCACGCTGATATTCGAAAACACTGTATTTATATCCCGCATCTACAATATCAATTAAATGGTATGGGATTTCCTTTCCTTCCACTGTATAATCATCCAGATCTTTGCCGGTACCCAAATCCATCGTTCGGTATACCTGACGCGAATCGGCACTGATTATTTCTCCGTTTAAAAGATAAGCCATACGCGTTGCCACCGATGTTTTACCACCTGCAGTTGGCCCAAGTATGGTTAACATATTGTATTTCGATTTCATAGAATCAAGGAATTTTTAACAAATTTAATTGAAAGATATTTCTTAAACCAGATTATTTTGCATTACAAATAATTATTATCTTAACGGCACGTTTACAACATAAAACAAAGCCAATGAAATTCTTTGCAATTCCAAGTAGATTAATAAAAAATCCTAATAATGAGTGGAAAAATATTCATTCCAACAAGCTGGAGATTAAAACAATAAACCAACACTATTTAATTCCGCTTATCCTTATTACTTGTTTCATTAAAGTAACAGGCCGGATTCTGAGTATTGAAGATTATTCGGTATTAAATGCCGTTTTAGTTTGCGTATCATACATTGCAATTAATTTTGGAAATATTTTTATTTCTACCTGGATCATCAACAAATTACTGCCCAAATTTAAAAGCGAATCAAATTTCAATACTGTGTTTAAACTAATTGCCTTTTCTGCTTTTCCATTTATCATTGCAAACAGTATTGCAAGTATACATCCCGGCTTATCATTTATTCATTTAATTTCAATCTATTCGTTGGTATTATTGTGGATAGGCTCGCAAGAGTTACTTCAAATTCCGAACGAGCTGCATACCGGTTTTGTTTTAATCAGTATTGTTATTATTGCTACCGTAGCATTAATAATCAATTTTTTAATCATGACTTTGTTTCTTTCTATATTTCTAAATTTTTAGTTCAGGATTAATTGAATAAATTTGCAACTCTAATAAGCAAGTATGCAAAACAAAATCAACATAAGGAACAAAAAAGCGACATTCAATTATACACTTGTTGAAAAGTATATTGCTGGTATCAAGCTAACAGGAACTGAGATTAAATCAATCCGTTTAGGGAAAGCCAGTTTGGTTGATGCATATTGCATATTTTATAATAATGAACTGTTTATTCGCGGATTAACCATTTCTGAATATGCTTTTGGCACACATTATAACCACGATCCTAATCAGGACAGAAAGCTTTTACTTACGAAGCGGGAGCTAAAAAAGCTCGAAAGAAAATCGACCGATAAAGGTTTTACGATTGTTGCCACCAAACTATTTATTAATGAGAATGGTTGGGCAAAAGTAGAAATTGCGTTAGCAAAAGGAAAACAAGAATTTGATAAACGTGAAACAATTAAACAGAAAGACCTTAAGCGTGATATGGAACGAGTAAGGAAATTCTAACCGTTACTGCAAAATAATAAAATCAAAAATGCTAAGCACTGTAAAAGTTCTTAGCATTTTTATGATCGTATTTTTTGTTACCAGAGAAATCAGGTCATTGTGCAAAGAAGAAATTATTCAGATCGTAAATATCTTCCGTACTAAATTCCGAGTCGAAATCAAAAAACTCATTGATCGCATCGAGCAGTTCGTCAAATGAGATATATTCATCTCCATCTGCATCCAATTTTTTATATTTTTCAGGAATTTCAACATTCACCATATCGTCGTATTTCGACCATCCCATACCAACCGGAATCATATATAATTCCTGCCGGCTAACTGCATCTAAATCCTGATACAATCCATCTCTGATTTTATTGGCACTCAGCTCAGCGCCAAACTCATCAACGATTGCACCTTTATTTGAAAACTGTTCTTTATCCATATAATTCGGAACACCATCCTTGTCATCGTCCATTGGGCAGCCTACCGAATCAACAGGCACTCCCCTTGGAGTATCGGGGCAATCATCTCTTAAATCCAAAACACGATCTCGATCTGAGTCGGAATATGCAACAGGATCAAATTCCACATCGGCAAATAGTAATTCCTGCGTAATGGTTTTCGGACTGGAGAATAAGTCTACATTAAAAGACACATAAGTAAAAGAGAACATATCGTTTTGGGAATCGCCAATTCTTTTTACAGTATTTTTTGAACTAATACCATCAATATCGTCGGTAAAGGTGTAATGCAAGGAAGTAGCTAATCGAAGAGCCACCCTGTTGCTTACTTTAAAATCCAATCCAAGATCTGCCACGACTGCATACGATTCCTGATCATATTCAGCTTCAGGCCTTCCATATGGATTTATATCCCGAATATTGGATTCGTAATTAAAATCGCGTGTTACAATGCGTTCATTCACACGTATGGTTCCATCGGGCAAATAAACATATTGGCCGGTTAAACCCTTTCCATTATCATAGAAATAGTCAATTTTTTGACTCATATTTGTAATATATTCGGCACCTACTGAGATAAATGGAATAATCTTTCGTTCACCTTTAAAAACATTACCAAAACTATATTCTACATTAAACCCTAATGTTAAAAGATTTGATTCGAAATTGGCATTTTTAGAAGTATCGATATAGGAACGTTCGCTTCCGGTAATTTTACCGGCCATTCCATTCAAATTAACTTTTAAGCGATGCTTTTGATCGATATACTGAAATATATTTACACGATAGGTAGGCTGTCCCTGAATAAGATTTTTAAAATCGTTTTGCAGTTCACCATAATAGTTTATATAACCTACACCAATACCAATTATTGGCATATAAACCGGATTCTCAACTTCGACTTCCTTTAGTAAAAGATCTTCGTATCCGCCCTGAGCTAATACAAGTAGGTTTGTAAAAAGTAAAACTAAACTAAGTAGTAAAAATCTAAATAATCTCATTCTTAAGATCAATTAATTTAACGATACCATTCATGATTTGTAATCATCAATGCTTCCTGAACTGTTATTCGCTGGCCGCTATTGTAAGCCGACACAAATGCATCATCTATGGTTGTTGTATTCCAGATATGCACTCTGTAATCGCGCGCTGCCTTGTAAATATCGAATGATCCGACTGAATATTTTCTCCAACCTTCGTGAAATTCAGTTCGCACTTCTTTATCTAAATTATATTTTTTAAAATATCGGTTTATGTTAATGGGTTTGTGGCCGGCTGCAATTTGCACTCGATAATAAACCCCACTTTCCGGCTCAAGCATATTGGTAAGCTTGGTATCGTTTCGTAAAGCCTGTAATGCACTCTCGGCAATTTCAATTTTCACTTCGCCGGTGTAATCCTTTGGTTGAGTATATGCTGTTGACGGGCTCATTGTTACCCCTGTTGCATTTATGATAGCCAATAAATTTTCGGCTGAAGTGTTTGTTAAGTTCACTTCCTGTTCCGATATATCGATGCTAAGGGTATTATCATTTTCAATATACGAAAAGGTTCCTTTTAACTGAGGCTCTTCTGTAGCTCCTTCGCCTGGAACTAATTTATATGAAACAACAAAATACGGATCAGCAGGAAGATTCATCCACAGTAATTTAACCGTTTGATCTTTGAATGTAAAGATTGCATCCTTGCTTTCAATGCTTTCTGCCGTGTATCCTGCGGGAATATCTTCCTGAATTTTGGCAAATTTTTCTTTATTTCCTTTGTTAATCAATAAATTAACAATATACTCCTGACTACCCTGATCGGCTAAATAAGGAGTTTGACGAATACATTTTACTTGTTCGATACCGGTTTTTGTATCCTGAACCGGTGCTACCAGATTTTTAAAATCATTGATATCAACAATTAGCTTTGGATCTATTGTGCTTGATGGAGTAATGGTGATATTTTTCGGGGTAACACTTACCGATTCTCTTTGATTATCTGCGATGTAAGAAAATGTTCCATTTAAATTAAAACTACCTTTTAATCTTTGATCTACTTTGAGTTTATAAGAAATATTGATTTTTTGTTCTGAAGGTAATTTTAGCCAGATAAATTTTACCTTTTGGTTTTCGAAACTAAAATCGGCATTGGCAGTTTCAACAGGTATTGGAGTTAATCCGGCAGGTATCTCTTGCTGAAATCGCGCAAAACTATCAAAATCAGATTTATCTAATGAAATTTCAACAAGAATTTCATTACCTGCTTCAATTTGTCCCGGAGCATTCATGTTTATTCCAATAGTGGAAAAAACTGAATTTAAAACTAACAGAACAAACATATTTATCAGAAGCAATAAATATTTTATCATAATAACCAAGGTATTATTTTACTTAAACTCAATAAAAATAGCTATTTAATACAATTATAACAAAATATCAACATAAGTTATCAACAAATGTTAATAACTTGCGTCATTTGTTAACAATTTAACGCTACAGTTTAAATATAACATATTAAAAGTTTGGTGTCAATAGGTACTTCGAGTAGAACTCGTTTATTTTTTCAACAGCATCATCGGCTGTATCTACTATTTGAATTAAATCCAGATCCTTTTCACTTACATTATGCTCTTCGGCTAAAACTACTGATTTGATCCAATCCAATAATCCCTGCCAATAGGATGATCCAACCAAAATAATTGGAAACTTACCTATTTTTTCGGTTTGTATTAAGGTAATTGCTTCGAACAACTCGTCAAAAGTTCCAAAACCGCCCGGCAATACAATAAATCCCTGTGCATATTTAACAAACATTACTTTACGCACAAAGAAATGCTCAAAACTGATCAATTTATCTGTATCAATAAAAATATTTGCTCCTTGCTCAAAAGGTAAATCAATGTTTAACCCAACCGACTTTCCGTTCCCTTTTTTGGCTCCCATATTACCTGCTTCCATAATACCAGGGCCACCACCGGTAATAACTCCATAACCAAATTGAGTTAATTTATACGCAATATCTTCTGCTAACTTAAAATATTTATTATCCGGCTTTGTTCTGGCTGATCCAAAAATAGAAACACAAGGACCGATTCGTGAAAGTTTTGAGAAACCTTCAACAAATTCTGCTACCACTTTAAAAATTTCCCAGGAATTTGATGTCTGTATTTCATTCCAGTCTTTTTCCTGAAAAGCATTTTTTATTAATTCTTCGTTTGTCATATATCAACCAATTTTAGAGTCAACTTTTGCTTAAGTTTACTAAATTAATCTTTTTTGTGAAATATTTATTGAAGTTCGCTTTTTAAATACTGTGAAGTATAACTTTTTTTGCAAAGCAACATTTCTTCAGGTGTCCCTTCGAACAGGATTTCTCCTCCTTTAGCTCCGCCTTCTTTTCCTAAATCAATTATGTGATCGGCTACCTTAATTACATCCATATTATGCTCGATCACAATTACAGTATTGCCTTTATCTACCAGGCTCTTCAATACCTTTAGCAATACACGAATGTCTTCAAAATGCAACCCTGTGGTTGGTTCATCCAGAATATAAAGTGTATTACCGGTACTTCTTTTTGCTAATTCGGATGCAAGTTTTACTCTTTGCGACTCGCCTCCCGAAAGTGTTGTTGAAGGCTGGCCCAGCGTTATATATCCCAAGCCCACTCCCTGTAGTGCTTTTAGTTTTTGTTTAATGGACGGAATCTGATCGAAGAATTCAACTGCCTGGTTGATTGTCATATCCAGCACATTACTAATATTTTTCCCCTTGTATTTTACTTCCAGCGTTTCGCGGTTATACCTTTTACCATTACAATCTTTACAATGAACATACACATCGGGTAAGAAATTCATTTCAATGGTTTGTAATCCTGCTCCCTGACAGGTTTCGCATCTTCCACCTTTTACATTGAACGAAAACCTTCCCGCTTTATAAGCGCGAATTTTTGCCTCGGGAGTTTGTTCAAAAAGTTTACGAATATCGGCAAATACACCAGTATAAGTTACCGGATTAGAACGTGGTGTTCTTCCCAGTGGCGATTGATCTACTTCAATTACCTTATCAATATTTTCTATCCCTTTAATTTCCTTGTAGTCTAAGGCCTGCTTATTACTTCTGTAAAAATGCCTGCTAAGAATCGGATGTAGAGTTTCATTAATCAACGATGATTTTCCACTACCTGAAACACCTGTAACACAAATTAGTTTACCCAAAGGAAAATCAACTTTCACATTTTTCAGGTTATGTCCGCTTGCACCAATCAGGGTAATCTTTTTACCATTTCCGGATCTTCTTTTTTCTGGTACTTCAATCCTTTTTCTGTGATTTAAATACTCCGCAGTTAAGGTAGACGATTGCATTATAAGGTCGGGGGTACCCGAAAAAACTACTTTACCACCATGGCGTCCTGCTTTTGGACCCATATCCACCACATAATCGGCCGATAAGATCATTTCTTTATCGTGTTCTACTACTATGATCGAGTTCCCGGTATCGCGCAGTTGTTTTAAAGAACTAATCAGTTTTTGATTATCGCGTTGGTGTAGGCCGATACTTGGCTCATCCAGAATATAAAGAACATTAACCAACTTTGAACCAACCTGTGTTGCTAACCTGATTCGCTGACTTTCGCCACCCGATAAACTTCGTGCAGCCCTGTTTAACGACAAATAGTTTAAACCCACATCCAACAAAAAGGATAATCGCTCACGAATTTCCTTTAATATATCCCGTGCAATAATCTTTTGTTTTTCGCTTAATTTTTCTTCAACATTTGCAAACCAATTTGCCAATTCGTCAATATCCATCCGCGAAACATCTGCAATGTTTTTATCAGCTACCTTAAAATGCAGGGATTCATCTCTTAATCGATCTCCGTGGCAAACCGGGCAGGTAACCTTCTTTACATACTGGTCGGTCCATTTTTTGCCACTTTCGGCTGCTTTCTCCTGTTGAAAGGTATTGATATAGTTAACAATTCCTTCGAAACTTAAGAAGTAATTGGATGACTTTCCCAGAGGTGTATTTAATAATTTAAATGTTTCGTCGGAACCATACAGAATGATTTCCAGGGCTTTTTCAGGTATGTTTTTAATGGGTGTATCCAGAGTGAATTTATATTTTGCAGCTATTGCTTCTATCTGCCAAAAAATCAATATGTTTTTATACTTACCCAAAGGTGTGATACCGCCCTTTTTTATACTTAAACCAGAATCAGGTATAATCTTTTTAATATCAATTTCGTGAATATATCCCAAACCATTGCATTTTGGACAAGCACCTTGCGGAGAGTTAAAAGAAAAATTATATGGTGCAGGTTCATTATAAGAAATACCTGATGTTGGACACATGAGTTTTCGACTAAAAAACTTGACTTTATCCGAATCCTTTTCTATGATCATTAAAACACCCTTGCCATGATCCATGGCTGTTTTTACGGTTCTCTTTAAACGATTTATATCTTTATCGCTTACTTTAAGTTTATCAATTACCGTTTCGATATGATGCGTTTTATAGCGATCGAGTTTTAATCCATGCACCAACTCTTCTACCTTACCGTTAATTCGGGCATACAAAAATCCCTTTTTCCTGATTTGCTCGAACAACTCCCGGTAATGACCCTTTCGGCCCTGCACCAAAGGAGCCAGAACCATAATGTTCTTTTCATTAAACTGCTCAATAATGAGTTCAATAATTTGCTCATCGTTATATTTTACCATTTTTTCGCCGGTAACATGCGAATAAGCATCGGAAGCACGGGCATAAAGTAATCGAAGAAAATCGTAGATCTCAGTAACCGTTCCAACAGTTGATCTTGGATTTTTATTTGTAGTCTTTTGTTCAATAGAAATTACCGGGCTTAAACCAGTTATCTGATCCACATCGGGACGCTCCATATTACCCAGAAACTGTCGCGCATAAGCAGATAATGTTTCAATATAACGTCGCTGCCCTTCGGCGTAGATGGTATCGAAAGCTAATGATGATTTACCACTTCCGCTTAAACCCGTAATTACCGTCAATTTATTACGAGGAATTGATACATCAATGTTTTTAAGATTATGAACACGCGCACCCAGAACGGTTACATCCGTTGTTTTATCAGTTTTAATCTCAATTTCTTTTATTAAATCCTTATCCAATGTATTCTGCCCTAATTAATTTGTAATGAAAGTTGAATCAATCTGATGATAATCAGTTAGTTTTACAAAACTTCTAAATCCTTCTTTTGGAATTCGAATAGAATATTTTTTTCCGGTTTTATTAATTAAAAAAGATTCTCGTAGCCATGGATTAAAGTATTTCAAGACTTTGTAATTTATTGAAAATTTTTCGGCAAAATCAGCGAAACTGGTAACAGAAGTATCCACTTCCACTTCGTAAGTAGGAATATCCATATACATATCTTGTTCTCTCACATGAAATCCAAACTGGTCGGGATTTTCCAGAATCATTTTAATGGCTAAAACCCGGTATACATATCTTCCGGTTTCTGAATTAAGCAATAAATCATAATAATCATTTTGTTTTTGTCGGTTCACTTGCTGAACTAATCCCCTGCGCCCTACATTATAAGATGCAGCTGCCATTGTCCAGCTACCAAATTTTTCATAAGAATCTTTTAAGAACTCACAAGCCACCTGGGTTGATTTTTCAAAATGATAACGTTCATCTACCTCATTGTTTACTTCTAAACCATAATCAAGGGCAGTTCCTTTAAGTAATTGCCATAAACCAACCGCTCCTGATGGAGAAACAGCATTGGTTAAATCGCTTTCGGCCAAAGCCAGGTATTTAAAATCGTCCGGAACATTATTCTCTTTCAAAATTCTTTCGATCTCAGGAAAATACTTATTTGCCCTTTTAATTAAAAGTAGCGTTTTCGATTGCCAATAGGTGTTAATTAAGATCTCCTGATCGAGCGATTCGCGCACATCAAAATGATCTAACGGAACTTCTTCGCCGGCAAAACTTAACTCATCGGGCAATGAAACAGAAAAAATAGAATATTTTTTCTGAAAAGCCTGCTGATAATCAGTGTCTTTAATTTCTTCTTCGGGACGTGAATTAACAAAAACCAGAGCTACAAGAACCAATGCAAACAAAATAATGATACCGTATATTCTTTTCATAAAAATAATTCTTTACTCAATTGCCTAATTTTACTATTCATTGAAACAAATAATAATTATAAAGGTTACAAAATTAGGGCTTTTTTTAGGCTATTTAATGAGAAAAATCAAAAAGAATAATTAAATCCTGTGTATATGCCGAATGCATACGGATGTGACTCATACGATGAATTTGAATTAATTGCATTTAAATAATACTTTAAGGATGGCTCCAGGCGTATACTGATGCGGTTTAAAACAGGGTATTCGATTCCGAAACCCACCGATCCACTATAATTAATGGTATTTACACCGCTGGTTTCTCCAATCATTTCGCGGGCGTTTCCTTGTACCAGGTATACATTATTTCCAATCAGAAAGTTTGCTCCAAGCCCTCCGATGAAATTTAAGTCCAATACCTTATCGATTAATTTATAACGAATGATGATGGGCACTTCGATGTACTGAAAATTTTGTTGAATTTCGGCCTTAAGATCCTGGAATATAGGATCAGAAACATCAAAATAGCCCTTAGTTGAACTAATATCACGAACCCTATGTGCCCGTTCATCTACCACTACATAAGGCGTGTTAAAAGATATGGTTCCGGCCGAATTCTGTAACTCGTAATTCTGAATGTAATAATCTTTAAACTTATCGGAAACCAGACTGTAAGCCTGATTTGCATAAACAGACAAGTAATCAAGAGCCTGCCCCATGGTTGAGTAATACACCCCGGTTTGTATGGTTAATCTTTTGCTTGTTTTATATTGCACATTAACACCACCTGCATATGAAGTTACCGGGCTTTCGAGTTGATCGTAATTACTTGATTCAACAATTGCTCCCTGTGTAATTAACCGATAGGAATATAAAGGACTAAACTCACCGCCAATTAGCCATTTTCGGTCATTAGCTTTTGATTTAGCTGATTCATCAAGACTGGCATAAAAATCCACCGCATCTATACCAAAATAATTTTTTTGATTAATTGATGTATTGTTATAAGCAATGTTGTATGTAATTTCTTGTGAGTGAATTTTTGCCGGTAATAAAGAGAGTTTATTCAATTCTGTTGATTCACCGGCTGCTTCGATAAATTCATTATTATCAGTTTTTTGAGCCGATTCAACACTCTCAGCGTAGAGTTCTTTTTTATTTGATTTTGCAGGTTCTTGAATTTTCGCCTGATTCATTTCCTGCTTGCTACTGGTGCTTATTTGTTGGGCACTAAGTTCTTCTCTTACATCCTTTTCAACAGGCTTATTTTCAACAATTATTTCATTGCTGGCAGTTAATTCGGTTTTTGATTTATTATTTAAGCTTAGTAATGTAACAGAGCCAATAATAGCAATAGCAGCTATTGCAGCAGCTATTCTATAAAATCGTTGAAACTTTATACGTTTGTTATAATCCAACTGAGCTTCGATACGATTCCACACATCATCGGGAGCTGAAACAGAATAATTTCTTAGCTCCTTTTTTAATACACCATCTATGTTATTATATTTCGAATTCATCACATGTAATTAACACTAACACTATAATATTCTTTCACTTTCTCTTTCAAAATTTCGCGGGCACGCGACAAATTGGATTTAGATGTACCCTCTTTAATATTTAGCATGTTACATATTTCCTTGTGCGAATAACCTTCAATTGCATACAAGTTAAATACCATGCGGTATTGTGGCGACAGTTCCTGAATAAGTTTTAATAAATCGTTTGCAGCAATATCACTTAAAATATGATCGTACTCCCGATCGCCGGACTCATAATTATTATCCATATTTATTGCAAACAAATAGCTTTTGTCTCTGAATCGCTCAAGCGCTGTATTCACCACTATACGCCTAATCCAACCTTCGAAAGAACCTTTGTTATTAAACTGTTTTAAATTTAAAAACACCTTAATAAAACCATCTTGCAAAATATCTTTTGCTTCATCTTCATCATTAGCATATCGTAAACATAAAGCATACATTTTATCAGAATATTTCTGATATAATGCTTTCTGTGCCTTTCGATTGCCTTTGATGCAAGCTTTTATTATATCTAGCTGATTATCCAAAAGATACCCTAATTTTAAGGTTTACATACAAATTTATGAATAAATCAGCTACAAAAAGCTTGCTAAACAAATTTTATTTTAAGAAAAGATGGTAAATAATTTAATTTGGTTGCGCTGCGAAATAAAAAAAGAATTTAAACGCAACCCTTCCAAAAAAGATTACATCTTATTATGGCACAAAGCAAAAAAAACATTTTTTAAATAGCTAATTAACAAAATTTTAACTAACTTACGGATTGGTTAAAATAAAAACCTAAAAACCCCATTTGAATGAACACAGAAGTGAAACCCCAACCTAAAACGGTTCATCGAGATTTTAATTTGGGTGTTGTTATTATTTTTATTATAATAACCATGATATTCTTACTGGCACTCACTCAGAGCAATTACAGTAAGGAGTTATTCAGTCAGAAAGCTGAAATGCAAAAACTGAATACTTAGATTTCTTGTACATTTCTTTCGTTGAAAGAATTTAATATGTAAACAAAAAGTGGATGATCAGGACCATCCACTTTTTTATTTTTTCTAGTTGAAATATACTAAATATGTATTACTTCGTCGTATGCTGCAGCTGCGGCTTCCATAATTGCTTCCGACATGGTTGGATGCGGATGAATTGATTTAATAATTTCGTGTCCAGTAGTTTCTAACTTTTTAGCGACCACTAACTCGGCAATCATTTCGGTTACATTTGCCCCAATTAGATGAGCTCCAAGCAGTTCGCCATACTTTTCGTCGAAGATAAGTTTCACAAAACCATCCTTTTCGCCGGCAGCACTGGCTTTTCCTGAGGCAGTAAAAGGAAATTTGCCTACTTTTATTTCATAACCAGCATCTTTTGCTGCTTGTTCTGTTAAGCCAACCGATGCCACTTCCGGCGATGTATAAGTACATGCAGGAATATTGCCGTAATCTACCAAATCCGGATTTAAACCTGCTATTTTTTCAACACAGGTTATTCCTTCTGCCGAAGCTACATGCGCCAAAGCAGGCCCGTGCACTATATCGCCAATTGCGTAAATTCCTTCTACATTGGTACGATAATACTCATCCACTTTTACTTTGCCTTTTTCAAGTTCTATACCTAGCTCCTCTAATCCGATATTCTCAATATTTGGAGTAACACCCACCGCTGATAAAACAACTTCGGCTTCATGGGTTTCTTCTCCTTTTTTCGTTTTAATAATCACTTTACATACATCACCACTTGTATCAACAGATTCAACAGATGAACCAACCATTACTTTAATACCAGCTTTTTTAAATGATCGTCCTAGCTGTTTCGATACTTCTTCGTCTTCGTTAGGCACTACATTTGGCAAAAACTCAACCAGTGTAACCTTGGTCCCAATTGAATTATAGAAGTTTGCAAATTCGCTTCCAATAGCTCCCGACCCAACCACTATCATTGATTCTGGCTGTTTAGGCAAGGTCATAGCCTCACGGTAACCAATAATTTTTTTACCATCTTGCTTCAAATTAGGTAATTCTTTTGAGCGCGCTCCGGTGGCAAGAATTATATGCTTAGCCTGGACTTCTTGTGTATTTCCATCTGCATCGCTTACCTCAATGGTTTGATTAGACTTTAGTTTTCCGTAACCTGCAATATGTTCGATTTTATTCTTTTTAAATAAAAACTGGATTCCTTTGCTCATTCCATCGGCTACTCCACGGCTACGCTCAACCATTTTTTCAAACTCGGCTTTAACTTCGCCGTTAATACTTACACCATAATCTTCGGCGTGTTTTACATAGTTAAAGACCTGTGCGCTCTTTAATAAAGACTTGGTTGGAATGCACCCCCAATTTAAGCATATACCGCCCAATTCAGCTTTCTCAACCACACCCACTTTCATTCCTAATTGTGATGCGCGGATAGCAGCAACATAACCGCCGGGACCGCTTCCTATAACTATTAAATCGTAATTCATTTTTAAAAAGATTTTTATTGATTTTTAATCGATTACTTAAATTTTATGCGAAATTATATATTATTTTTTTTAATTGAAATTATTTAATCATCCTGTTTACTTAATCTAAAACTCCTTTTAAGTATTAAAAATAGTTTGGCAAGTAAAAAAATCATTACCAACGAAAAAATAATGGATGCTCCTGATGGAATATTTATTTGATATGAAATAATTAAACCCATAAAAGCACCAATCAATGCTATAACAATTGAAAACACAATAATGTTCTGAAATTTTTTGGTAAACAAGTTCGCAACAGATTGAGGGATAGTTAACAGCGAAATCACTAAAATAATTCCTACAACCTTTATATTCAGAACAATTGTTAAAGCAACTAAAGCAATTAAAAAATAATTGATAAAGCTAACCGCTATGTTATGGGTTTTAGCATACTCCTGATCGTAGGAAACAAATAAAATGATCCGATAAAAGAGAGTAAATACTAAAATTAGAATGATACTCAGGCCCGACATTAGCAAAATATCCAGTGTTGAAACGGTTAAAATACTTCCGAATAAGTAAGACATTAAATTGGGAGCATAACCGGGAGTAAGAAAAACAAACATAATACCAACTGCCATTCCAAACGACCATAATATGCCAATGGCAGAATCTTCGCGCACATTTGTTCTTTTCGAAACAAATTCGATTCCCAGAGCGGATAATACTCCAAAAATAGCAGCGCTAATAATCGGGTTAAACCCTAAATAATATCCTAATCCAATTCCGCCGAAAGATGAGTGCGTAATTCCACCACTTAAAAAAACCATTCGACGAGTAACAATGTAAGTTCCAATGATCCCGCAGCTGATACTTGCCAAAATTCCGGCCAGCAATGAGTTTACGATAAATTTATATTCAAACAATTCGCTTATCATGAGTGATTATGTTTTTGTAAAACAGTATGTGGCACATCGCCATGTGTAATTAATTTAATCGGGCAGTTATAAATGGCCAACTGCTCCTCGGATATTTTATTTGATTTATGATAATGCAAATCGCGGTTTACACATGCAATGGTTTTAATATAACTTGAAATGGTCCCCACATCGTGCGATACAATAATAATGGCCATTTCATTATTTAGTTCTTTCAATATTTCGTATAACTCCCCTTCGAACTGATTATCGACAAATGTATTTGGCTCATCCAGAATAAGTAAACGAGGTGAAGAAACAATCGCCCGGGCTAACAATACTTTCTGTATTTGCCCACCCGACAGTTCACCAATTGTAAGGTCCTTCATATCGCAAATACCAACACGTTTTAAGGTTTTATTCGCCTGTTTCTTTTGTAATTTCGAAAATCGCCCAAAGATATCTGAACCATAAATCAGGCCCGACAATACCACTTCTTCCACAGTTATTGGAAATTTTTTGTCTATTTTGTTAATTTGAGGCAGGTAGCCAATTTTATTGTTTCGTTCGTGCTGATTATCGCTAAAAAATTCAATGGTACCTTTAAATGGTTTAATAAGTCCTAATATCACATGAAGCAAAGTAGTTTTCCCGCCCCCATTCGGACCAATTATTCCAATGAAATCGTCATCGAAAATTTCCAAGGATACATTCTTTAGGATCACCTCATCGTCGTATCCTGCAGATACTGATTTTAATTCCAGAATTTTTCCCATTATTATTGCAGAGTATATGATTTTACAATTGCATCAGCAATAAATTTAATACTTTCTGCCCAATTATATTCAAGCGGGTCGATCTGCACTACAACTCCTTCGATCTCTTTAGCAATAACTTCGGCATTGTGTGTACTAAACTGGCGTTGAATAAAAACGATTTTTATACCTTCATTTCTGGCAACATCTATAATTTTTTGAATATTCGCTGGTGTAGGTTCTTTACCATCAATTTCGATTGAAATTTGCTCTAAACCGTAATCGCGGGCAATATAGGTTAATGCAGGATGAAATATCAGGAACTTTCTTCCTTTATATGGAGTTAATTGCGTTTCCAGGTGAGCATCCAGTTGATCAATCTGATCAATAAATTGCTGATAACGATTCGTAAACTCGTCTTTATGCTCGGGCTTTTCGTTGATAAAATATTGATAAATCAGCTCAGCTTGTTTCTTAACTTCTTTGGGCGATGTCCAAATATGCGGATCTACTCCATGATGATGATGTCCATCATGCGCATGATCATGATGTCCGTGATCATCTTCGGGTTGAATTAAAGTTGCATTTTTAGATAAATCAACCAAGTCCATTTCAGGGTTAATATTGCTTAATTTAGCCATCCATGATTTTTCAAACTCGATATGCCCGATACGGAAATAAACAAACGAATTCGATAAGTCTTTCATTTGCTGGGGTGTTGGTTCATAAGTTACCGGACTTGCCCCGGGAGGAATCATTACATTTATCTGATAATGGTCGCCAACAATTTGTTCCACAAAATACTTTTGGGGTAAAATACTAACTACTATGTTATTTTGATTAATTGCTTTATCCTGTTTTGTGTTGCACGAGGAAAATACGACAACAAGGATAATAAGCCACTTGAAAGTCTTCATTTTTTTATTATTTAGATTAATTTCAAATAACAAAAATAAGTAAAAAAGACCGATTCAAAAATAAATTTTATGAATACTTAATTACAGGATACTTTAGTTATTCTAACTTCCTCCAAACCAAGCTTTAAATTCGGATACTTTTTCGCGGCTGACGATAATTTCTTTTTCGAAATCGTTTGGAAACTTAATTCGCAAACGACTGGTTGAATAAACAACTACATCTGTAATATGCTGGAAGTTTACAATAAATGAACGATTTGCCCGAAAAAAACTCTTTGGATCGAGCTGTCCTGCCAACTCTTCCAGGGTATTATCTACAATAAACTTTCTGTTTTCGTTTGTAATTATAAAAACCGTGCGTCCTTCGGCATAAAAAAAGCAAATATCATCCGTTGCAATCGATTTGATGTGTTCGCCTATTTTTACTAAATATCGATTTTTGTAATTTTGTGAGTTCCCCGATAATAATTTGGTAATTTGATCCAGTGATATATTTGTTTTGGGTTTATCAACCGGCAAGTTATCATACATGCTCTTTATTTTATCGAGAGCTTGTTTTAAATTCTCGAAGCTAACAGGTTTTAGCAAATAATCAATACTATTTAATTTGAATGCTTCAATGGCATACTCATTAAATGCAGTGGTAAAAATAATTGGTTTTTCCACCTTAACCGATTTAAAAATATCAAAGCTTAATCCATCGGTTAACTGAATATCTAAAAATATCAGATCGATATTCGTTTGATTTGTCTGGATGTATTCAATGCTTTTACTTACTGTAGAAATCCTGTTAAGAATTTCAATCGTTTGATCGTATTTATTTAATAACAGTTCTAATTTTTCAGCTGCCGGTTTTTCGTCTTCTATAATTAATACTCTCATTTTAAAAAATCAGTTAATAATTTATTATTACGATTCATCCAATTCAAATAATGGGATATGATAATTCCTTTGATTTATTTTTTCTTCAACCACAATGCTTTCCTGACCATAGCTTAGATAAGCCTTTTTCAATAATTTTAATTCTGTTTTTTTGGTAAATTCCTGAACCAACCTGTTTTGTATAGTGTGGTTTATTGTTAAGGTATTTTCATTTATTCTAAAAGTAACCTGAAGTGGTTGAACCGGATTAATTACTGATCGATTGATGATATCCTCAATTATTACTACCAAAGTTCCGGATATCACTTTACATTTTTTCTGATCTAAATTGCCTGTTATAATAAGTTTTAAATTTCCGCCGTATTTATAATTAACAATCTCTACGAATGTTTCAGAAATTTTAATCTCTTCCCGCAAAAAGGTTAAATCAGTATTTTTCGAAGAGAGTATATTCCGGTACACATCTGAAAGCTTTAAAATAAACTGATCGGCTTTATCAATATTTTGTTTAGATAATCCAATTAATGTTTCCAGGCTACTGTACAAAAAACCGGGATTAATTTTATTCTTATAAGTATTTAGTTCTATTTCGGCATTTTTGCGCAACACTTCCTCCTGCTCCAATTGCGATACATTTATTCTGTTTAAATAAAAGAAACTAAAGTAAATCATATTATACAATACACCGGTAAAAATAAAAATGGCATTAAAAACTATTGATTCTGTTCTATATGAGCTAAAACCTACTAATTGCGTGAAATAGAATGTAATTATTAAAGAAGTTATGGCAAACGAAATAATAATAGATCCCCCCACCTGAATCAACAAACGATAAAACATTTCACAGTGATCAGGACATTTTTTTTCAA
>CAYVEW010000036.1:0-27820 GCA_964450375.1 uncultured Bacteroidales bacterium | reverse complement strand
GCTGTCTGTCTTTTGGGTTGCAAGACCACGTATACCGGCAATTAAGAGCTGCTCGCTCGATGTCGGGGGGTAGGTTGCTTAGATAAATGATGGAAGCTACAATAGTAGTACAGAACCCGGCTTATAAGCCTACTGCATTTTTATTTTCATAGATATCAATTGCTTCTGTTGTAAAGTTCTGTTCATAAGAAATATCATTGATCCAATGAGTAACATTTCTGATATTTCCAGTTTACGAAAAGTACTAACTGATTTGATCAAAACTCGACTGCACTTAAAAAAACTATCAGCATAATAAAAGTACGAAAACCTTTTTGTAATGATATTGTTATACAACATTAATGCTGCATTTTTTTGTAATTCTTATTATTAAAACCGTACTTTGCAGCAAATTATTAATCAAAAAATAAATTATGACAATTTCAAAAGACAAAGTAGTTACGTTGACTTATCAATTAAGAGTAGATAATAAAGATGGTGATATCGTTGAAACTGTTGAGCAGGAAAAACCTTTTGTATTTTTATATGGAGCAGGTTTAATGCTTCCTAAATTCGAAGAAAACTTAGACGGATTAAAAGCTGGCGATAACTTCGAATTTACTTTAAAATGCGAAGATGCATATGGAAAAGCCACAGAAGAAGCAGTAATGGATTTACCTAAAAATATATTTGAAGTAGAAGGACAATTAGAAGAAGGTTTATTGGAAGAAGGTAATGTTATTCCAATGCAAAATCAGGAAGGACAAAAGTTTAACGGAGTTGTGGTTGAAGTAAAAGATGATAGTGTTACAATGGACTTTAATCATCCATTAGCTGGTGATGATTTACATTTTACAGGAAACATTATCGAAGTTCGCGATGCTTCCAAAGAAGAAATAGATCACGGACACGTACATTAATAATCAACAACTTATAAAATTTAAAAGGATATTGAATTTTTCAATATCCTTTTTTTTGCATCGTATGGTTAAATGTTTATTTTTGTTCAGTTCGAAAAGTATGGAACGGTTTTTGAAAACAAGCATTAAGGAACTTTAAAAAATGAGAATTATGAAACGACTAATAATTATTTTAACACTCTTATTACCCACCGTTTTTATGGCCAATGCCCAATTAAAATTTGGTGTTAAAGGAGGTATTACATCAACAAGTATAAAAGTTGATGATGTAATTGATGTCACGTCAGACCCTAACGCAACTACTTTTGATGAAATTGTAGTAAAAGGTAAAAATGCAAAAATTGGTTTCCAGGGTGGAGTTTTTGCACGTTTAACCATTGTAAAGTTATATGTACAACCAGAATTATTATTCACTTCCACAAGTGGTGAAGTTGAAGTTACTTCATTGCAATCTGGTACAGAAATAAAATCTGAAATCCGTGAACAAGAATTTCGTCAAATTGATTTTCCTATTATGGTAGGTTATAAAGCAGGCCCACTTCGTTTACAAGCTGGTCCTGTTGGAACAATTATATTAAGTTCTGATCCTGCATTAGATGGTTTTATGGAAATGGATTATAAAGAAGAGTTTAATGGAGCAACATGGGGATATCAAGTAGGAATTGGTTTCGATTTATTCAAAAAAGTTACAATTGATGTCAAATACGAAGGAAACCTTAGTAAACTGGCTGATGGAGTAAAAATTGGAAATCAAAATTACAATTTCGATTCGCGTAATAATCAGTTTGTTGCGAATATTGGAATCTTTTTCTAGTTAGAATAATAAAGTTATCAACAACCACTACTAATCTGTAAGTAGTGGTTTTTTTATGCTTCCTCGTGATTTTTACTCAAAATTGTTAATAAACTCATCATCAAAATATTAGTATTTATCAAAACTTGCAAGCAATTAGTTTGTTGTTTGAAATAATTACTTAGCTTTGCACCCGATTTTCTTATTAAATATTTAATAAGATGCAGATAATCAGGGATATATTCTCTGATTATTGATTTTAGTAGGAACGAAGACATTTGACATGAATTTTATTAAAGGATTAAAAATAACTTTATTATTTATAATTATTTTTCTTGGGGAGATTGCTCTTTCTTTTTCAGATAAAACAACCACAGAGAAAGTTTTTCCTAATGAAGAAAAAATGCCCATCTCATTCAGATTATCAAATAATTTATCGGCATATGAATCAATGCAAGGACTCGACGATCAAATTGAACGCTTCATGGAAAAATGGAGCATTGTCGGAGCTTCTGTTGCTGTTGTAAAAGATGAAAGGCTTATATATACAAAAGGTTTTGGTTATGCCGATCAGGAAAACAATGTAAAGGTGGAGCCTAAACATTTATTCCGAGTGGCAAGTGTATCAAAACTAATTACAGCCACTGCCATCATGAAATTAGTTGAAGATCATAAAATCAGTTTAACCGATACTGTTTTTGGCGAAAATGGGATTCTTAATTCTGAAAAATATTCTAAAATTAAGGATCCTAAAGTAAAACAAATTACGGTTGAAAATCTATTAAACCATACTGCTGGCTGGACAAACAAAAAAGGCGACCCGATGTTTTTAAACCAGGCAATTGCAAAGAAAATGAAAAAGGAATTGCCAGTTGATACTGAAACAATTACACAATATGTTTTAGAATATCGCAAACTGGATTATACACCCGGGAAAAAATCGGTTTATTCTAATTTCAGCTATGCATTATTGGGACTGCTTATTGAAGAAGTAACAGGAAAAAATTACGACGATTACGTGATTGGGGAAATTCTAAATCCACTCGGTATCTACGATATGCATTTGGGGAAATCATTACCAGAAGATCGATTCGAAAACGAAGTAAAATATTATGGTTTAAAAGGAGAGAGATCAGTACTTTCCAGTTTTGGAACAGGTGAAAAAGTTCCTAAATTCTACGGAGGTAACTCAATGGAAACTCTGGCCGCAGCAGGCGGATGGATCGCCTCACCAGCAGAATTAATGAAATTTCTGGTGGCTATCGATGGATTTCAAATGCGCGACGATATGTTAAGTAATGAATCCATTCAATTAATGACTAATTCATCAAAAAATATACGGCCGTTTGGATGGACAGGAACCGATAATAATGGTTATTGGTGGCGAACAGGAACTTTATCCGGAACTTCTGTATTGGTAAAACGCGAAAAAAATGGCATTAGCTGGATGCTTGTTATCAACACAACACCCAGGTACGGAGCTCGATTCCCGGTTCAGATTAATAAAACCATGATCCAGGGATTAGCAACTGTTAGCAATTGGCCTTCGTACGATTTATTCGATTATTACGAACCAAAATCACTTCAAAATAATTTTTTTACATTAAACAATTAGTAAAATCGAAGAAAAACTTCGGTTTTTTCGTCTGTTTTTTATTCTAAAAATCAATTTTTAAATTATTATATTTGTTTAGCATTTTACAAATAGAGCGTTCAATGCAACATCAAGCGGAATCTCACGTAAGTATTAGAAATTGTATAAAGCAGATATGAACATTAAAATAAACTCATCAAAATCTCAAAATAATAAACACAGGATAGAAATACTTCGTAAGGTTACTATTTTTTCCGACTCAAGCGAGAAAATTTTAAAACAATTATCATCTGCATTAGAAGATGTATTTGTTGACAAAAATGAAGCTGTTTTCCATAAAGGAGATCACCTGAATGCAATGTATATTATTAAGGAAGGCAGTGTAATGGTTCACGATGCCGATCATATATTTACACGGTTCGGTGCAAACGATTTTTTTGGCGAATACTCTTTAATTGACTCTTCTGTAAGGTCAGCTACTGTAACTGCAACAGAAAAAACACAACTACTCAGATTAAATCAAAAGGATTTTTTAAAAATAATTGAAGATGATGTTGATGTCTCGAAAGCAATATTAAAGGCGCTTATTAAACGATTACGAAATAATAATATTCTCGAAGAAAGATTAACACAAAATAGTATTGAAATTGAAAGACAGCGTGATGAGTTGAATAAACAAAAAAAAGAACTGGAAGAACTAAATGCCACAAAAGACAAATTTTTTACAATCATTGCGCATGATTTAAAAAACCCCTTTAATACAGTGATTGGTCTATCTGAATTATTAATGGAACGTTTCGATACCTACGACGAAAGCAAAATAAAAAATTTCATTCGTCAGATTAATAAGTTTACTTTAAATGCTTATGATTTGTTGGAAGATCTTTTACAATGGGCTAAATCTCAAACGGGTAGATTAAAGGTGCAAGAAGAAAAAGTGGATTTAAACTCTTTAATACATGAAAGTATTGGATTTCTAAAAGAAAGAGCCAATGAAAAAAACATCCGTATAAAAACCGAAATAAATAAAAATACAGTCGCAAGAATCGATAAAAACATGATAGGTACTGTGTTAAGAAACCTAATATCGAATGCAATTAAGTTTACAGAAAATAATGGTGAAATTATTATTAAAACAGATATTAACAGCGACTTTATTCACGTTAATGTTATTGATTCAGGAGTAGGTATTCCCGCTGAAAATATGGACAAATTATTTAGAATAGATAAGAACATAAGTACACAAGGAACAAATGAAGAATCCGGAACAGGATTGGGCTTAATAATTTCGAAGGAATTTGTAGAATGTAATGGTGGCACAATTCGTGTGGAAAGTGAAGAAGGTAAAGGAAGTAATTTTATTTTCACCCTTCCTGTTTATGAAGCTTAAAAAGAATAATATGAAAAGATACATTGGTGCATATATAAAATTCATCATAATTGCATGCTCGCTAATTTTTATAAGCCAAAAAGTACATTCACAGAATTACCTCGAAGTACAGGGGCGATTAACCTTTAAAAACGGAAGTGCAAAAGAAGGAGAAATAAAGCTTTACGAAAATGGCAACTTCGTAGAAACTTATGTTGCCGATCGGTCAGGAAAGTTTAAAGTAGATTTAGACATTAACAATGATTATATATTTGAATTTTCGAAAGATGGATATGTTACCAAAAAAATCAATATAAATACAAAAGTTCCAGAGGGATCAGAAGATAAACGTTTTACTCCAATTTACTTTTCGGTTGAGTTATTCAGGCAACACGATGATGTTAATATCATTGTTTTTACACAGCCCGTTGGTGTTATTAAATTCTATGAAAGCATTGGCGATTTTGATTACGATGTGGATTACTCAACTGCTATACGAAATAAGATAGACAAAGCAGAGAAAGAACTGGAACAAGCAGAAAATGACGCTCTGGAAGATGAAAGACAAGCTAAAATAGAAGAGCAGCGCAAATTAAAAGAAGAGGAAGAAGCTCGAAAAGAAGCAGAACGATTAAGAAAGATTGAAGAAGAAAAAGCTGCTGCCGAAGCTCGAAAAGCAGCCGAAGAAGAAGCCAAACGACAAGCCGAACTGGAAAAAGAACAAATTCGTAAGCAACAGGAAGAAGAAGCTAAAAAAAGATTAGCCGAAGAAGCTGCCCGAAAAGAAGCTGAAAGAATAGAAAAGGAACGCATTGCAGAACAGCAAAGAAAAGAAGCTGAAGAAAGAGCACGTTTAAAAGCGGAAGAAGAAGCCAGGCAGAAAGCTGCATTGGAAGCAAAAATAAAAGCTGAAGAAGAAGCCCGAAAACAAGCTGCGGAAGAAGCTGCCAGACTTGAAGCAGAGCGCAAAGCTAAATTGTTAGCCGAACAAAAAGCTGAAGCCGAAAAAAGGCGTAAAGAAGAAGAAGCCCGTTTAGAAGCCGAACGACTGAAAAAAGAACAACTTGCCGAAGAACAGCGAAAAGCTGCCGAAGAACGAGCAAAAATTGAAGCCGAAGAACAAGCGCGATTAAAAGCTGCTGCAGAAGCCAGGCAAAAGGCTGAAGCAGATTCATTAAAAAAGATTGCAGACGAAAAAGCACGGCTGGAAGCTGAAGAAAAAGCAAAACGATTGTCTGAACAACAAATAGAAGCCGAAAAAAGACGCAAAGAGGAAGAAGCCCGTTTAGAGGCCGAGCGTCTGAAAAAAGAGCAACTTGCAGAAGAGCAAAGAAAAGCTGCCGAAGAAAGAGCAAAAATTGAAGCCGAAGAAGAAGCACGGCTAAAAGCAGCTGCAGAAGCCAGACAAAAGGCTGAAGCTGACTCACTTATGAAAATTGCCGAAGAAAAAGCAAGAATAGAAGCCGAAGAACAAGCGAAAAAATTAGCTGAACTGAAAGCTGAGTCTGAAGAAAGACGCAAACAGGAAGAAGCTGAACAAGCATTGCTCGAAGAACAGCGCCTGGCTAAACTTTCAGAAGAAAAACGTTTGGCAGAAGAACGAAAAAAAGAAGAAGAAGCTGCAAAAGTACAGGCAGAACTTGAAGCTCAACAAAAATTACTGAAAGATATCGAGGAGCGTAAAGCAAAAGCATTAGCAGAAAAACTAAGAAATCAAGAAGCACTGATGAACAAATCTCAAAAAACTGCCGATGAATTTACAGAGATTAAAAAGGATTATCCGAAAGGAAAAACGGTTGAAGAGTTCGAAAGAACAGGCATGCGGATTATTCGAACCATCTACATCGATAATCAGTCTATTAGGGTTTATTTAAAAGTAATTCATGATTGGGGAGCAACCTTTTATTTCAGGAATAATCAGTGTATTTCGGAAGAGTTATACAACATTGAACTAGACGAAATCTAAATACAAGTGAAAGACTTTAAAAAATATTTTATAATACCTGCAACACCCGAAGATGTTTTTGCAGCGCTAACAAACACATTCACCATCGAATTGTGGACCGGGTATAAAGCCATTATGGATGATCAGCCCGGAACCGAGTTTTCGTTATGGGATGGGGATATTACGGGTAGAAATTTGGAAGTAATTAAGGATAAAAAATTAGTTCAGGAATGGTATTTTGGCGATCAGGTGGAAAAATCGTTGGTAACCATTAAATTGTTCGAAAATAAAAAAGGAACACAGGTAGAATTAATTCATACCAACATTCCGGATGAAGATTATGAGAACATTACCGAAGGATGGATTAATTATTATTTTGGAGCAATTAAAGAGTTTTTTGAAGTTGAATAGTTAATGATTCGACCAAGAAATCATTAAATGAATATATACTCAATACTAATCGTTTTGAAAATGAAATACTTTAACCTTGTTATTTTTCTGTTTTTAATAAATTATTTGAGTGCCCAGGAAACTACTACCAATGAAAATGCAGCCGAAATAATTAAAAAAATTGAAACAGAAACCCGTTATGGATTAAAAAAGCAGCTTTACACTGAATTACTTGATGTTTTACATTCCGATAATCTGGAAGAATTACATCAACATGCCAAATCATTTTTAGATGTAGCCGAACAAAATAACGATCAAAGTGGGATTGCTTTAGCAAAGTACTATCTGGCAGAATACCATTACGAATCGGATGATTTTAAAACAGCACTCACTTTTTACCAGGAATCGCTGGAATTATTCAAACAACTAAATACAAGTTCTTACATCGCTGAAATCAAGCATCGCCTGGGTTTAACTTATCAATACCTGAATAATTACGAAGAATCGCTTATTTCGTATCAAGAGTCTGTTGAGCTATTCGAATCCCTTGGAAATAAAGAGAAAACGGCAATTAATTATCATACAATAGGAACACTGTATAACGATTTAAGAAAATATGCTTTAGCGTATGATTATTATAACAAAGCTTTAAAGATTTACCTTGAACTAGAAAATTCCGAAAGACAAGCTGCTATCTATCAAAATATAGGTGTTTTGTACAACAATTGGGGTAACTACGAACAGTCGCTGGAATATTACAAAAAGTCGTTGGGTATATACGAAGTGTTGAATGATAAACTGAATATTGCTATTTCCTTTAGTAACATTGGCTTAATATACGAGCATCATAAAGATTATTATAAAGCGCTGGAATATTATCAACGCTCGCTTTTAATGTTTGAAGAAATTGATTATAAACCTGCACTGGTATATATATTCTATAATTTAGGTTCCATTTACGATAACCTGAAAGAAAGTGTAAAAGCAGAAGAATATTTTACACGCGGACTTGAGCTTTCCAAAGGTTTAGGAATGAAAGATTATGTATCTTATAATTACGAAGCTTTATCGGAAATTTACGAAAAAAGAAATAATTATAAACAGGCTTTATTTTATTACAAGGATTTTATTGATGTAAAAGATTCAATTTTTAATGAATCAAAAATGCAACAAGTGCAGGAGCTGGAAGCAAAATTTCAAAATGTACAGAAACAGAAAGAAATTGAATTCCTAAAATTAGATCAAAAGCTGCAAGAATCTGAAATTAAAAAGAAAGAAGCACAGAATCTGATACTCATTTTCAGTTCTTTTTTAACCTTGGTAATTGCTGTAATTCTATTATTATTTAATCGGGCACAGAAGCGTTCTTCATCACTGCTACAAAAAGAAGTAATGGAACACAAGGAAACGGAAGAAAAGTTAAATCAACTTACAACCGAACTCGAAAACAGGGTTACCGAGCGAACCATTGAGTTGGAGAAAATTAATAAGCAGTTATTATTGGAAGCCGATGAGCATAATAAAACACTTAAAAAGCTCGAAATAGAAAAGAACAGGGCAGAGGAAGCAGACATTGTGAAATCGAAATTTTTAGCTAATATCTCACATGAAGTCCGCACGCCTTTAAATGCCATTTCTGGTTTTTCTGAAATGCTTGGAAAAGATGATCTGCCAAAAAACAAGAAATACAATTACATCAATATCATTAAGGAAAGTTGCACCAGTCTTACAAACCTAATTGACGATATAGTTGATTATGCATCCATTGAAGCAGGAGAAATTAAAATCGAGAAAAAAGAATTCAATCCGCATCCTACACTGGAATTTTTGTACGATCATTACACCAATGAGCTCATCAGGCTTAAAAAAGATGATGTTATTTTATCTTATGCTAACGAAAACTCAAATAATGAGTTGGTTATAAATGCCGACCCATCCAGGTTCAAGCAAATTATGTCGATTCTAATTAACAACGCCATTAAATTTACTGAAAAAGGGAATATCGAATTTGGTTTTATTTTTCCAGACACGGATCATATTGAATTTTATGTAAAAGATACAGGAATAGGAATAAGTAAAGATTATCGAGAGATTATTTTTGAGCGATTTAGACAAATAGATGAAAGTACTACCAAAGAGTATAGTGGTGCCGGTATCGGCTTATCTGTTGCTAAAAACCTGGTTGAAATGCACGGTGGAGAAATTTGGTTTGAATCAACCCTTGGCAAAGGAACTACGTTTTATTTAAAGTTTCCGCACGAACACGAGTTCGATCATCTTCCCGAAATGATTCAGCTCGATAATTACTGTTGGGAAAACAAATTAATTTTGGTAGCTGAAGATAAAAAAATCAATTACGAAATTATTAAAGAAACTTTAGTGGTTACAGACGCAGAGCTTTTATGGGCTAAAAACGGTCAGGAAGCTTTAGATATTATACAGAGCAGAAACGATATTGACCTAATTCTTATGGATATACAAATGCCTGTAATGGATGGATACGAAACAACTAAACGTATTAGAGAATTTAACAAGGATATTACCATTATTGCGCAAACAGCATATGCATTACCCAAAGATAATCTGAAATGCTTCGATGTGGGCTGCGACGATTACATCGCTAAACCCATCTCTTTAAATGATTTTCTGAAAAAACTGAATAAATACCTATCATAAAAAAAGCCCTTTAAAGGGCTTTTTTATTATAAATTAATTATGGTGTGTCTTAATTTTACCAGCTTTGTTAATAAGCTTTCAAGGTAATCAAGATGTAACATATTTGCACCATCCGACTTTGCATTTGCAGGATCGGGATGAGTTTCAATAAATATACCATCAACACCGACAGCAATACCTGCTCGTGCAACTGTTTCGATTAGTTCGGGTTTGCCACCGGTTACTCCGCTCGATTGGTTGGGTTGCTGCAAACTGTGTGTAATATCCAGCACAACAGGGTGACCGAGTTTTTGCATTTCAGGAATTCCGCGGTAATCAATTACCAAATCCTGATAACCAAACATGCTTCCGCGATCAGTAAGCATTACATTATTATTTCCTGATTCTATCACTTTATTAACAGCAAATTTCATGGAGTCGGGAGATAAAAACTGTCCTTTCTTTATGTTAACCACCTTACCGGTTTTTGCCGCAGCTACTAATAAATCTGTTTGGCGGCATAAAAATGCAGGTATCTGCAAAACATCTACGTAAGCAGCAGCTAAAGTAGCTTCCAGTTCAGAATGAATATCGGTAACAACAGGTACTTTTAAAGCTTCACGCAATTTTCCAAGTATTTTTAGTGCTTTTATATCACCAATTCCCGTAAAGGAATCAAGTCTCGATCGGTTCGCTTTTTTATACGAAGCTTTAAAAACGAATGGTATCTTAAGTTTATCTGTTATTTCAATTATTCGTTCTGCAATTTCGAAAACACTTTTTTCACTTTCTACAACGCAAGGCCCTGCAAAAAGAAAAAAGTTATTTTCGTTGGTGTGTTTCAGATCGGGAATGTTTGGAATCATAATGTTGATTGTTTATAATAATTTGCGAATTTACTTAAATTTTAATATTTGTACTTATTCTTCCACTGAATTTGTAATCTTTTCAGAATTTCCAACTCTTTCGGGTTACTTTGCGGACTGTATATAATGTTGTTTTGAATATCTGCTGGTAAAAAGTTATCCTGAACAAAATTCCCTTCGTAATTATGAGCATATTTATAATCTTTTCCATATCCGATATCTTTCATTAATTTGGTTGGCGCATTTCGAATATGCAAAGGAACCGGCAAATCACCGGTTTTTCTAACCAGCTGCTGTGCATCGTTAATGGCCTGGTAAGCCGAATTGCTTTTTGGTGATGTGGCCAAATAAATAGTTATTTGCGACAAAATTATTCGCGATTCGGGCCACCCAATTTTATGAACCGCATCAAAACAATTATTTGCCAGTAACAAAGCATTCGGATTGGCTAAACCAATATCTTCCGATGCAAGTATCAATAATCGTCGGGCAATAAATTTTGGATCTTCGCCGCCTTCAATCATACGAGCCAGCCAGTAAACGGCTGCATTAGGATCGCTTCCCCGTATCGATTTTATAAAAGCCGAAATAATATCGTAATGCTGTTCGCCATTTTTATCGTATTGTGCAATATTTTCTTGTAAGATATTTACAACCACATCATTATTAATCAATATCTTTCCATCCGATTTTGCTTTCTCGGTATTGATTACCAATTCAAGAATATTATATAGTTTGCGCGCATCGCCACCTGAATATCGCAATAAGGATTCGTATTCTTGAACCGATACATCCAATTCTTTTAAATAAACGTCTTCCTTTAACGATTTATTAATTAAAAGGGTCAGATCATCTTTTTCAAGATGTTTTAAAATATACACCTGTGCGCGCGATAATAAGGGTGATATTACTTCAAAAGAAGGATTCTCTGTAGTTGCTCCAATTAAAATAAAGGTTCCTTGTTCAACTGCTCCCAATAGCGAATCTTGCTGCGATTTATTAAAACGATGAATCTCATCAATAAATAAAATGGGATTGGGCGAATCAAAAAACTGTTGTTTTTTTGCTTTTTCAATGGTTTCACGAACATCCTTTACTCCTGAGTGCACAGCGCTTAAGGTAAAGAATGGGCGATTTTGTTCATTGGCAATAATTTTTGCTAAGGTTGTTTTACCAACACCTGGCGGCCCCCACAGAATAAAAGATGGAATATTTCCCGATTCAATTGCTTTTCGTAATATGGCATTTTCACCAACCAAATGCTTCTGGCCAATATACTCATCCAGTGTTTTGGGTCTCATTCTGTCGGCTAAAGGTTGATTTAATGCCATGGTATTTTTGATTTTTAATCTTTATATTTGAACAATTCCGGAAATTAAACGTAGAAATTGAACATGTAAAGCAGATAATTATTCAATTACTTGTTCAATAATTTTTATAATATTCAAAAATACTATTTTTTAATGTGATTCCACATGTGTTATAAAAACAAAAATATTTTGCTTGAAACCTTTTTATAAAAAATAACATCTTACAAATACGTTTAAATCTATTAATAGAAAATAACCCAAAAATGATAATCTATGAAAACTAAAAAAAGCTTATTGCGAATTATTTCAGTTGCACTAATTCTATTGATTTCATCAACAGTATTCGGGCAATTTAGTCAGGTAGGAAGTATCTTATCAACCGGAAAAGAAGATGCAACGAAAATTCTGGATGCATATATTTCTCCATTCGCCAATGGAACGGGAGCCAGCTTGAGTGGTGGTTGGTATAACTCTGCAAAACCCCATAAACTTGGTGGTTTTGATGTTACCATAACAGCAAACCTTGTAATAATCCCATCATCGGATAAAACGTTTGATCCAAATACGTTAGGTCTTGGTGATCCCGCAAATGGATTGAATGTTAGCATTGATGGCAACGAATCACCAACCATAGCAGGTAAAAAGGAAACCGGTGCATTAGTTGAATATACTCAATATATTGATGGAGTAGGTGATGTACCTTTTACAAGCTTTAATTTGCCAAAAGGTTCGAACATGTCGTACTCTTTTATGCCAATGGTGCAGGCGGGTGTTGGTTTAATGAAAGGAACCGAAATAATCATACGTTATTCGCCTGAACTTAATTACGGAAGCTCTGGAAAGCTTGGTTTATGGGGAGCCGGTATAAAACATGATGTAAAACAATGGATTCCTGCATTGAACAAACTACCGATATTAAACATTTCGGTACATGGTGGATACACTAAATTATCTTCTACGAATGGTTTAAATTTCCAGCCGGAGTTTTATGAGCCCATTATTGGTGCAAGCAATGTATCGAATTTCTTTCCCGAGATGTACGATAACCAGGAACTAATTATGGATATTAGCAATACCACTGCCAATTTACTGGTATCTGCCAACTTACCTGTAATATGTGTTTATGGTGGCGTTGGATTTAGTGCGAGTAACTCCAATGTAATGTTTAAAGGAAACTATCCAATGGTTGCATTACAAGGTAATACTTTTGTTGTGGATGAATCAACTGCAAAAAAAGATCCAATTGATATGACCATAAAAAGCAATGATGTAAGATTAAATGCAGGTTTTAGAATTAAGATGGCGGTGGTTACATTGCATTTTGATTATACCTATGCAAATTATTCAATTGCTACAGCCGGATTAGGTGTTAGTTTGAGATAATTACAAAAATCGCATAAATAAAAACCCGGACAATTACTGCCCGGGTTTTTGTTTAGACTAATAGTTGGTTTTATTTAGTCTTATCAATACCGGTAATGTCGGTAGCAATTTTTAATACCTTTATTGGAGTGCCATCTTCATCCAGAATAGGAGTATAAGTAGAAACGAAGATATATTGTTTTCCGCCGAAGTCAACACGCTCTGTTTCTTTTTTAGCTTTTCCGTTCTTTAAATCTTTCCAGAACTCGGCATTTTCATCTTTCTGTTTCTTGCTAAGTTCCATATTATCTGTATGATGTGTTCCAACTAATTCATCGCGGGTAGTACCAACCAATTTTAAGTAATTATTATTTACAGAAATGATGTAACCACTTAAATCGTATTCAATTACTAAATTTGCTGTGTTTAAAGCATCCAGTAATCCTTGCATTTCGGCGCTTCGTCGGGCAGCTTCTTCTTGTGTTGCTTGTAATTCTTCCATATTTTGACGCATTTCTTCCTCCTGGGCTGCCATCTCTTCGCTTTGTTGCTGCGATTGTTCTAATAATTGATTGGTTCTAATGTTAATTTTTGTTGTTGATATGGTAGAAGCAATACTTTCACCTACTTCTTCAACAAACTTTATCACATGGTCTTCAAACTCATTAAATCCGGCTAATTCAACCACGCCAAATATTTCGTCGTTAACTTTTAAAGGCACAATTAATAATGCATTGGGTACCGATTGTCCTAAACCTGATGTAATGTTTATATATTCATCGGGTAAATCGGTCATGTAAATTGTTTTCTGCTCTTTTACGCAACGGCCCACTAATCCAACTCCTACATCAATACGTTTTTCCATGTATTTCCTGCGTTCGTAAGCATAACAGGCAAGTAATTCAATGAAAATATCATTTTTTTCATCATCATTAATAATAAAAATACCGCCCTGGTTTGCATTAATATATTTTACCAGATTACTAATGATATGATAAGCAAATTCGTTCATATCATCTGTATTCTGACGAAGTATTTCTCCAAACTTTGCAATTCCTTGTGTTGTCCAGTTTTGTTTTTGATCTTCTAACTTACGAAGAGCTTCTTGTTCATTAGCATGTTTTAAGCTTTTTCGCATTTCGAGTAGCGATTTTCCCAACACATCCTTATCGCTAAGCAAATCGAATTCCTTTTCAAGGTTTCCTTTTCCAATTTCATTGGCAAACTCTGCTGTTTTATTCAATCCGTCAATCAATGTATTTACAGATTGCCCCATTTCACCGATTTCATCATTGGTTTTAATCTCTACTTTGAGCGATTGGTCAATATCACCTTTTGCCAGCTCGCTTAATATTCTGGTTGTTTTAGTAACCGGGCCTGAAATATTATGTGCAATAATCCAAATAATAAAAGCGATTAATACCAATCCAATTACTCCCACTAAAATAGAACGTTGCAAAGTTGCTTTTTCTTCGGCCATGATCACATCAACGGGCACGGCAAAACCAAAAGACCATGGAGTAGGGCTGTTGCCAATATAAACAGGTGCATACGAAACCCAAAAGTCTTTTCCATCTGCTCCTTTACGAGAATTTGAGAATTTATCACCATTCTGAATCTTAGTAAGTACGTCAGATTCTTCTCCGGCATATTCCTGAATGAACTGTCCAATCATTTCTTCATCGGCATGAGCTACAAATTGTCCATTGTTTGCAATTAAAAAAGCATAACTTGCTTCGATCGGATGAATGGTTTCTATTAAATCCTGAAAACGTTGAAGTAATAAATCAACCCCGGCAACTCCTACAGAAACTCCATTAATTACAATAGGAACAGCAACACTTGTTTCCAAAACTTCATCTTCACCAGCCTGATAGGTAAAATAATAAGGATCCATCACGTATTCTTCCTGTTTTTCGAGCATATCATAATAAGCCCCTTTGGTAAAACCGGCAACGGTATCCAATATTTCCTCTTTATATGCTATTTGTCCACCACTTGTGCGGTAGTAGGTTAAGCGCAAGCGACCATAAGGTTTTTCCCAGTCGGGCCAAATAGCATTTAACTCCCAATTAAACCATGTTGATAAGAAATTTGGGTTTTCTTCAATTAAATGTTCTAACATCTCGTTAAAAATATCCTTCATCTGTTCTTGCGGCAGATTTTGATGTCCCATGGCAATATTGGCTAATGCTCTGGTCATATTCATGTCGACACTTAAATCTGCTTTGGTATAATTGGCGTATTCGCTTGCATATGTATTTGTGAGTTCTTTTGCATTATCGAATGCAATATTATTTAGCTTCATACTAACATATCCCAATACCAATGCATAAATTATAGACGATGCGGTTAAAATATAGACAAGCATCTTCGATTTAAGATTCATCTTTATTTTCATGGGTAGAATATTTTAAATTGACATTTAGATTGTTAAACAAATTTGAATAAAACTGTTAGCATAGTAAAATTCAATATTTCAAGCTCACAATGTATGAAAAAAAAATCATTTTTTAAAACTTTTAAATGATATGTAATTCACTTAAAGCAAAGAATTGTGTAATTGATTTGTATCAGGTTTATTGTATAAAGTAAGCTGTTGTGTTAATATGTTAACAAAAAAAATATTGCATAAATGAATATAGTTTGTTTATTTTTGTTCTCCATAACTAATTACTTAAACTAAAAAGTATGAAACTACTAGAAGGTAAAACTGCTTTAGTAACCGGTGCAGCAAGAGGTATTGGTAAAGCAATTGCTGTAAAATTAGCCAAGCAGGGCGCGAATATTGCATTTACTGATTTACAGTATAATGATGTAGCAAAAGAAGTAGAAAAAGAAATTCAGGGTTTAGGAGTTAAATGTAAAGCTTATGCTTCTGATGCCAGTAAATTTGAAGAAACACAAAACATTGTAGATGAAATTCAGAAAGAATTTGGAAGTATCGATGTTTTAGTAAATAATGCAGGTATCACCATGGATACTTTAATGATGCGAATGACAGAACAGCAATGGGATACCGTTATTTCAGTAAATTTAAAATCAGTTTTTAATTTTACAAAAGCGGTGCAAAAATATATGCTAAAACAAAAATCAGGATCTATTATCAACATGAGTTCTGTTGTTGGTGTTAGCGGAAATGCCGGACAAGCAAACTATTCTGCATCGAAAGCAGGAATAATCGGATTTACAAAGTCTATCGCAAAAGAGTTAGGCTCAAGAAACATTCGCTGTAATGCCATTGCTCCTGGTTTTATTATTACCGAAATGACCGGTAAATTGCCTGAAGATGTTAAAAAAGCATGGGAACAACAAATACCATTACGCCGAGGTGGAACGCCGGAAGATGTTGCCAATTCTACCTTGTTTTTAGCTTCAGAATTATCTTCATATGTAAGCGGACAGGTTATTAATGTTTGCGGGGCAATGAATACTTAATATTAAATACAAATTGATATAAAAAAGCACTTATTAACAATAATAAGTGCTTTTTTTTAGTTAGATGGTATTATTTTTGTTGTAATAACGATTTAAAATTTTAATTATATCCAAGATGAAAAAGTATTATTTCTTGTTTTCCATCCTAATAACCTTATTCCTATTCCAGAATTGTCAGCCATTAACATACATGTACATTGAAACAGCCGAGCCGGCTGAAATTGATTTTCCGGGTAATTTTAATAAGATTGTTTTTATTAATCTGGAAAATGACCTGAATGATGATGGGGAGATTGATACTTTATTGTACAACATTATAACAGAAGAAATGGCTCTGGGCTTTATGCACAGTACAAAAAATTCATTGGGTATCGATTCAACCAGATTTTTATATTTACGAACTATACCAAAGATGGAAGAAATATACATTGATGATACCATATCCTGGTATTATCTGGATAGAATTTCTAAAAAAACTAATGCTGATATTTTCATTCTTCTTGATTCCTTAAAATTTTCAATGCACGAAGAAAGTTACAACGATCACAATACATACCCAGCTGAGTATTATAAGTACAGGCAATTTTCAATTCATGCATACTGGAGTGTTTACGATTTAATCATGAGAACAAGGTTAGATCAGCATCATTACGCCGATACCATGTTTTGGGAAGCAATAGCTTATTCGGAAGTGGAGGCAAAAGAAAAACTGCAATCGGTTGAAAGATCAATTCGCGAAACATCATATTTCACAGCAACTGACTATGCTAATCGTATTTTTCCGGGCTGGAACCGCGAAATCAGGTATTACTTTGTGAAGGGGAATAAAGATTTTGAGCGTGCTGCCGATCTGGTAAAAAAAGGAGAGTGGGATCAGGCTTCAGAAATATGGAAACCATACGTAAATCATATTGATAAGGAAATAGCCAGTAGAGCTGCTTACAACTTAGCTTTGGCAAATGAATTGGATGGCCGTTTTATCAAGGCCATTGGATGGGCAGAAAGATCGAATCAGATTAAATGGAAATCCAGAACTACCCGATACATCAACAGACTGAAAGAACGCCAGGAACAACTTGAAAAAATACAAGAACAAGTTTATTAGCATTCATTCTTTATCTTAAAGCTTTTTGTTAATTTTGGAAACTTATTTCTAAAATGATTGCTATGCATCAAATTATATTTTACCTGATCATTGGAATTCTGGTATTTGATTATTTATTAGATCAGTTCTTAGGCTATTTAAACAAAACCAGATGGTCGTCGGAACTACCAAAAGAATTAGAAGGAATTTACGACGAAGAAAAATATCGAAAATCTCAAGAATACGAAAAAGTAAACCATAATTTCTCCAACATAACAAGTAGTTTTAGCTTGGTATTAATTCTGGTTTTTCTTTATCTGCAGGGGTTTGCTTTTGTTGATGATATTGCTCGTTCGTATACTTCCAATACAATTCTAATTACCTTGATTTTTTTCGGAATCATTATGTTTGCTTCAGACATTATTCATATTCCTTTTAGTATTTATGATACTTTTGTAATTGAAGAAAAATTTGGGTTCAATAAAACTACTCCCAAAACTTTTATCTTTGATAAATTAAAAGGATGGTTATTAACTGCTCTAATCGGTGGTGGTTTATTAGCACTTATTACCTGGTTTTATGTTAAAGTTGGCGCTAACTTTTGGATTTATGCCTGGCTTGCTTTTACAATATTTACATTGTTTATCACCATGTTTTATACTTCTTTAATAGTACCTTTATTTAATAAATTAAAACCACTCGACGAGGGTGAACTAAAACAGGCAATAACAGCTTTTGCGGGTAAAGCGGGGTTTGAGTTGGATAATGTATTTGTAATTGATGGTTCAAAGCGAAGTTCGAAAGCCAATGCATACTTTAGCGGTTTAGGGAAAAGAAAGAAAATAGTCCTATTCGATACCTTAATCGATAAATTAAACAGCGATGAAATTGTTGCAGTATTGGCGCATGAGATTGGTCATTATAAAAAGAAACATACATTAATATCACTGGTAACATCTGTGGTACAAACAGGAATTACTTTATACATTCTATCGTTGTTTGTTGGAAATCCTGATCTTTCAAAAGCTTTGGGTTCTGATATTCCAAGCTTCCATCTGGGATTAATCACATTTGGTTTTTTGTATAGCCCTATATCAACCATTGTTGGTTTGTTTATGAATATTATATCTCGAAAAAACGAACATGCAGCCGATCTATACGCATCGCAGCAATTTGAAGGTAAGTTTTTACAAACAGCACTTAAAAAATTATCTGTGAACAACTTATCAAATTTAACTCCGCATCCTTTGTATGTGTTTTTTAATTATTCGCATCCCACTTTATTACAGCGATTAAAATTTATTGATCAAATTAAAAACAGTTAAAATGAAAGCTGAGATCATTACCATAGGAGACGAAATCTTAATTGGACAAACTGTTGATACTAACTCAGCATGGATTGCCAATAAGTTAAATCTTATCGGGGTAGATATTCACAGAATCACTTCTATATCAGATAAAAAGGACGAAATATTTAAAGCATTGAATAATGCGAAAAAAGATGTTGATTTAGTACTAATAACTGGTGGTTTAGGTCCTACCAATGATGATATAACAAAAATTGCATTGGCAGAATATTTTAATACTCATTTAGTACTAAATGATGATGTATTAAAACACATAGAGAATTTTGTGATAAAACGCAAAGGGGATATGAATGAGCGTAATGTAAAGCAAGCTGAAGTTCCCGAAAATTGTATTGTTTTGGAAAATAGCATAGGAACCGCCCCGGGAATGCTGTTTCAAACAGAAGGGAAAACGATCATATCGATGCCCGGTGTACCTTTTGAAATGAAGGAATTAATGTATAAGCATGTTATTCCATTATTAATGTCGAAACAACAGGATATTCATATAATACATAAGGTAATTTTAACCCAGGGGCTACCAGAGTCCAGACTGGCCGAAGTATTAGAAAACTGGGAAAGTAATTTGCCCGAATTTATTTCCCTGGCATATTTACCTTCGCCCGGACTTATAAAACTCAGATTAACCGCAAAAGGTGTAAATAAGTCACTCTTAGAATCTGAAATTGCTGAACAAGTAAGAAAGCTGGAGACAATAATTCCTGAGCTTATTTGCGGTTACGATTCTGAGAAACTGGAAGAGCTCATAGGGAAAGAATTAATAAAACTAGGTAAAACTCTATCAACAGCAGAAAGTTGCACCGGTGGAAACATCGCGCATTTAATAACCAGCATTAGTGGAAGTTCCGAGTATTTTAAAGGAAGCATTGTAGCATATTCAAATGATATAAAAGAGAAATTATTAAATGTAAATAGCCGTACGATAGTTAATTATGGTGCAGTAAGTAAAGAAGTTGTTGAACAAATGGCTTTTGGTGCTTCTAAAGTTTTAAATACTGATTTTTCGATTGCCACATCAGGTATTGCAGGACCAACAGGAGGAACAAAAGAAAAACCGGTAGGAACAACCTGGATTGCTGTTTCGGATGGTAAAAAAGTCATATCGAAATTACATATCTTTGGAGATCAACGCGAAAGAAACATTCAAAGAGCTACTTTAACAGCTCTGAATATGCTATTAAAACAATTAAAATAAAAAGAATTCACTTTTTTATTCATTTTTTTAACAATAAATTTGAATAATTAAATAAAAATCACGTATTTTGCCATCTGTTTTGAGAAAAATAAGATAAAAAATATAATAAAATGTCACGAATCTGTCAAATAACTGGAAAGAAAGTAATGGTAGGAAACAATGTTTCCCACTCAAAGAGGAGAACTAAAAGAAGATTCTACCCAAATTTATTGAATAAGAAATTCTATTTTGAAGAAGAAGATCGTTGGGTAAATTTGAAAGTTTCAGCTTCTGGATTGAGAACTATCAATAAAAAAGGTTTAAAAGTAGCCTTGAAAGAAGCGCAGGAAAAAGGTTTTATTGCTAACTATTAAAAAGGGGGCTAGGAAATGGCATCGAAAAAAGGAAATAGAGTTCAAGTAATAATGGAATGTACTGAACACAAAGAATCTGGTGTTCCAGGTACTTCAAGATACATTACAACAAAGAACAAAAAAAATACAACTGAAAGATTGGAATTGAAAAAATACAATCCAATTCTTAAGAAAGTAACAGTTCACAAAGAAATTAAATAATTTAAGCTATGGCTAAGAAAGCAGTTGCAAGTTTACAAAAAGGAGAAGGTCGTAACCGTACTAAATGCATTAAAATGGTAAAATCTGAAAAAGGTGGATATCTTTTTTCAGAAGAAATGGTTCCGAATGATAAGATTAAAGAATTTTTCGTTAAGAAATAATCATACTAATATACGATTTATAAAAAGAGCTTTCTGTTATAAAAGAAAGCTCTTTTTATTTCTGGCCTTAGCTAAATTGTATTAAATTTATCAGCTGATAGTTCTGTATATCAGCAAGCAGGCATTAATCTAGATTTAAATTATACATTCATGGGTACTTTTGGAATTTTTTCTCGTGAAAAGAAAGAGACATTGGACAAAGGTTTGGAAAAAACCAAAGAAAGTGTATTTAAAAAGCTTTCTCGCGCAGTTGTTGGAAAGTCGAAGGTAGACGACGAAGTGCTGGATAATCTGGAAGAAGTATTGATCACTTCCGATGTTGGGGTAGAAACCACTTTAAAAATTATTGAACGAATTGAAGAGCGGGTTTCTTCCGAAAAGTATTTGGGCACCGACGAACTGACAATAATTCTTAAAGAGGAAATTGCGTCGCTTTTGGAAGAAAATAACTCAGAAGATATTGATTTAAATTTTTCGTCAGAAAACGGCCCTTATGTTATTATGGTGGTAGGTGTAAATGGCGTTGGTAAAACAACTACCATTGGTAAACTGGCATATCAATTTAAAAACTTAGGCAAAAAAGTATACCTTGGTGCTGCCGATACATTCAGAGCTGCTGCTGTTGATCAGCTGACTATCTGGGCCGATCGGGTCGGAGTGCCTATTGTAAAGCAAGATATGGGGTCTGATCCAGCTTCGGTTGCTTATGATGCTCTTGAATCTGCCAAAGCAAATCAGGCTGATATAGTAATTATTGATACTGCTGGCCGTTTACATAACAAAGTAAATTTGATGAACGAGCTCGGAAAAATTAAAAAAGTCATGCAGAAAGTCATCCCGGACGCACCTCACGAAATCTTATTAATATTAGATGGTTCAACGGGTCAGAATGCCTTTGAACAAGCCAAACAGTTTACAAAAGTTACAGATGTAACAGCCCTGGCATTAACCAAGTTGGATGGAACCGCAAAAGGTGGCGTGGTTATTGGAATTTCCGATCAGTTTAAAATACCGGTTAAATACATAGGCATAGGAGAAGGATTGGAAGATTTGCAGGTTTTTAATAAAAAGGAATTCGTAGATTCTTTATTCTCTAAGTAATTAAATCAAAATTAAATAAATAACGAACCTGCAGATTTAGCACCCTTCAGGTTTTCTGGTATTATGAAAACAAAGCTTGTAAAAAAAGTAAATATCATCACATTGGGATGCTCTAAAAATCTTGTTGATTCGGAATCCTTAATGAGACAATTGGAATATAGCGGTTTTAAAGTAACGCATGATTCCAACGCCCCATCTGATATTGTTATTATTAATACTTGTGGTTTTATTAATGATGCAAAGCAGGAATCCATTGAAACCATTTTACAGTTTGAAGATCATCGAAAAAATAATAAAATTGAAAAATTGTTTGTTTTTGGCTGCTTATCAGAGCGTTATAAGACTGAGCTTGAGAAGGAGATCTCGGTGGTTGATCAGTACTTTGGCGTATATAATTTAAAAGAACTGGTAGAGTCCATTGGAGCCCATTACAAAACTGAACTGGTTGGAGAACGACTTCTTACAACACCAAAGCATTATGCGTATTTAAAGATATCAGAAGGCTGTGATCGCAGTTGTTCGTTTTGTGCAATTCCGCTAATTAAAGGAAAACATAAATCAAGGCCCATTCCAGAGCTGTTAAAAGAAGCTGAATTTCTTATTAAAAAAGGAGTTAAAGAGATTATTTTAATTGCCCAGGATTTATCGTATTACGGATTGGATATTTACAAAGAAAATAAGTTGGCCGAATTAATTGATAAATTATCTGATATAAAAGGCCTTAAATGGTTAAGGTTGCACTATACTTTCCCTGCTAAATTTCCTTTGGAGATTATTCCGATAATAAAAGCGAAAAAGAATATCTGTAACTATCTTGATATTCCTGTACAGCATATTAGCGATAGTGTATTAAAAGATATGCGACGAGGTATTACAAAAGAACAAACTTATGATTTAATAAAGTATTTTAGAAATGAAATTCCAGGTATGGCTTTACGAACAACTCTTTTAGTAGGCCACCCCGGAGAAACCGACGAAAATTTCAGCGAACTTATTGAGTTTGTTCGCTGGGCAAAATTTGAGCGTTTAGGCGTTTTTACTTATTCAGAAGAAGAAAATACATACTCCGCCAAACATTTTAAAGATGATATTCCTTTTTCAATTAAGCAATCCAGAATGGAAGAAATTATGGAAGTGCAAAGAGAAATCTCTAATCAGTTAAATAATAGTAGAATAGGGGAGTTGTATAAAGTTTTAATTGATAGAAAAGAAGGAGATTATTACATTGGCAGAACAGAGTTTGATTCTCCCGATGTTGATAATGAAGTGCTTATAAAAGCTGAAAATAAACGACTAAAAGTTGGTAATTTTTATAATGTGCGTATAAAAAGCGCGGAAGACTTCGATTTAGTAGGAGAAATAGAATAATAAATTGTGATTCATAATCCGACAAGCCGCGCCTATATAAGCACAGCTTGTCGGATTTGTATTTTTATACCAGTTCTTTTGCTTTTGCCAAAGCTGGTTCATAATCTGGTTCCTGTCCAATTTCCGGAACATATTCAACATATTGAACTACATTATTTTTGTCGATTACAATTACACCGCGGGCAATTAGCCTTAGTTCTTCAATTAAGAATCCGTATTTTGATGAAAAGTCCAGATTCTTATGATCTGATAAGGTTATAATGTTATCAATTCCTTCGGCACCACAAAAGCGATTAAGTGCAAATGGTAAATCATTTGAGATAGCTAAAATAACAATATCATCACTTAAACTTGCTGCTTCTTTATTGAAGGTATGTGTTTGTTTCGAGCAAATTCCTGTATCAATGGAAGGAAACAAGGATAAAATCTTAACCTTACCATCAAAATCTGATAGTTTTACTTCTTCTAATCCATTGTTTAATACGGTAAAATCAACTGCTTTGTCGTTTACTTTAACTTCTTTTCCTATAAGCGTAACCGGATTTCCTTTAAATGTTACTTTTTGATTATTTTTTTCCATAGTTTTTTATTGATTTTTTAAATTAAAAAAGCCTTACGTTATAACAGTTTTCGTAAGGCTTTGTTTAATTATTGTGTTTCTTTATTTGCTTTCTTTCCCACCTTCCGCACGGCTAGGTTTTTCTTTCTTTTTATCGCCTAAAGGCAGGGATTTTTTTGTTGGCTTTTTGGAATTAATTAAAATTTCATCCTTTTCTTTATCGTAATCCACTGTAATTATGTCGCCTTCTTTTAGGGATGATTTTATAATTACTTCTGCCATAGGATCCTCCAGGTACTTTTGAATTGCGCGTTTTAATGGACGGGCACCAAAATCCGGATCAAAACCTTTTTCTGTGATATAATCTTTGGCTTCAACAGTAATTTCAATTTCATATCCTAATGTACTTACTCTACCATACAAACCTTTTAACTCGATATCAATAATTTTATAGATTTCATCTTTTCCTAAAGAGTTGAATATTACAATATCATCCAATCTGTTAATAAATTCCGGAGCAAATGACCGTTTTAAAGCATTTTGGATTACACTTTTCGCATGCTGACTAGAAGTTTCTTGTTTTGCTCGCGTTGAAAAACCAACACCTTGTCCAAAGTCTTTTAACTGTCTGCTTCCAATATTCGAAGTCATTATGATAATGGTGTTTCTAAAATCAACTCTGCGGCCCAAACTATCAGTTAATTGTCCTTCGTCAAGCACTTGCAGTAATAAATGGAATACATCCGGGTGTGCTTTTTCAATTTCATCCAAAAGAACAACGGAGTATGGCTTTCTACGAACTTTTTCTGTTAGTTGGCCACCTTCTTCGTAGCCAATATATCCAGGAGGAGCTCCAACCAATCTGGATACAGAGAATTTCTCCATGTATTCACTCATATCCATTCTAATCAGGTTATCGACACTATCGAATAAGTATAAGGCCAGTATTTTAGCTAATTGTGTTTTTCCTACACCGGTAGGGCCAAGAAAAATAAATGAGCCAATTGGCTTATTGGGATCTTTTAAACCCGCTCTGTTTCTTTGTATTGATTTAACAATTTTTTCAATCGCATCATCCTGTCCGATCACATTCTTTTTAATTTCTTCGCCCATTTTCATTAGTCGTGCGCCTTCAGCCTGAGCAATACGTTGAACCGGAACACCGGTCATCATTGCAACCACTTCGGCAACTTCTTCTTCAGAAACTGTTTCCCTGTTTTTAACCAGTTCTTTTTCCCAGTTATCTTTTTCCTTATCAAGGGCTTCCATTAATTTCTTTTCAGTATCCCTGAAATTAGCAGCCGATTCAAAGTTCTGATTTTTTACTGCTGATATTTTATCAGCACGTACCAGCTCAATCTGTTTTTCCAGTTCAATAATTTTACTCGGAACCACAATGTTTGATATATGCACCCTTGAACCCGATTCGTCTAATGCATCAATTGCTTTATCGGGCAAATGGCGATCACTAATATAACGCATAGTAAGTTTAACACATGCATCGATCGCATCATCGGTATAATTTACATTATGATGATCTTCGTATCTGCTTTTAATATTATGTAAAATTTCGACTGTTTCTTCGGGACTGGTAGGATCTACCATCACTTTCTGAAAACGTCTTTCTAAAGCACCATCTTTTTCAATATGTTGTCGGTATTCATCCAAAGTTGTGGCTCCAACGCACTGAATTTCGCCCCTTGCCAAAGCAGGTTTAAGCATATTAGCAGCATCTAAAGATCCGGTCGCTCCACCTGCACCAACAATGGTATGTATCTCATCAATAAATAAAATGATGTTGGTCGATTTTGTTAACTCATTTAGGATCGCTTTCATTCGTTCTTCAAACTGGCCTCTGTATTTAGTGCCCGCAACAATTGAAGCTAAATCCAGTGTAATAACTCTTTTATCAAATAATACCCTGGAAACTTTTCGTTGGACAATACGCAAGGCTAATCCTTCAACAATAGCTGATTTACCAACTCCGGGTTCGCCAATCAGTACGGGATTATTTTTCTTTCGGCGACTTAAAATTTGTGCTAATCGTTCGATTTCCTTTTCGCGACCAACAATTGGATCAAGAGCGTTATCTTCAGCGGCTTTGGTTAAATCAATACCAAAATTATCTAATACAGGAGTATCCGATTTTGCTTTTTGTCCTTGTTGTGGTGATCCACCTCCCGGATTTTTTGCTGAACCAAAAGGCATTTCATTTTCTTCATCTTCGAAATCTGCCTTTGCTTGTGGCTCGTACGATTCCAGTTCGTTTCGAACAATCTGATAATCAATGTGTTTTTCAGTCAATATTTGAGTTACAACACTATTTTCATCTTTTAAAATAGCCAATAATAAATGTCCAGTATTGATTGTAAAACTATTAAAAGACTTAGCTTCTAGATATACCAGTTTTAATGCTCGTTCAGCTGTTTTAAATAATGGAATATTATCCGTGTCTGTCATTTTAAAATTTTCTTCAGAACGTATTCTATATTCAATCGATTTCTTTAAACTGTTTAAATCTACATTTAAATTTTCGAGTAGGGTAATAGCAATACCTTCTCCTTCGCGTAAAATGCCTAACAATAAATGTTCTGTGCCAATGTAAGCATTTCCCAATCGTACAGCTTCTTCCTTGCTAAAACTTAATACATCTTTTATTCGTTGCGAAAACTTTGCGTCCATGTTTATATTTTAATAATTAAAGAGATATTTTAGAATATTCAAATAACAAAATTAACATATCCCATAAGGAATAAAAACATAAAATTAATTTTTATAAAAATATTATCGAATATACAAGATAAATTATTTTTATTTTAAAAACTATCAATTCTAAAACATTTTAAAAATCAAATTGTTGAATGCAACCTGAAATTTACATTTGGAGCAGGTTTTCGAGTATTATGTTATGAACAATAATCTGTTGAAAAAATGGGATTTTAATTGAAAAATATTCGTTTAAAAAAGGCTATTTTAGTACTTTTGTATGCATTTGAAAATATGCAAAGAAAGATTTACTTAAATAACTGAAAATATGGCAGAAGGAGAAAGAATTGTTAAGATTAATATCGAAGAAGAAATGAAATCAGCCTACATTGATTATTCAATGTCGGTAATTGTTTCAAGAGCGCTTCCGGATGTAAGAGATGGATTTAAACCGGTGCATAGAAGGGTTTTATACGGTATGTCGGATTTAGGACTAACAGCCAATAAATCTCATAAAAAATCAGCCAGAATTGTTGGAGAAGTATTAGGTAAATATCATCCACATGGTGATTCTTCAGTTTATGAGGCAATGGTACGTATGGCGCAACCCTGGTCATTAAGGTATCCATTGGTTGACGGACAGGGTAACTTTGGTTCAGTCGATGGCGATAGCCCTGCAGCAATGCGTTATACAGAAGCCCGTTTACAGAAAATATCGGAAGAAGTACTTCGTGATATTGATAAAAATACAGTTGATTTTCAACTTAACTTTGATGACTCATTAGAAGAGCCAACAGTTTTACCAACCCGGATTCCTACTTTATTAATTAATGGTGCATCGGGTATTGCGGTTGGTATGGCTACAAATATGCCACCACATAATTTATCGGAAGTTATTGATGCAACTTCTGCATATATTGACAACCGGGACATTGAGATTAGTGAATTAATGAACTACATCAAAGCTCCCGATTTTCCGACAGGTGGAATCATCTATGGTTTTCAGGGAATTAAAGATGCATTTGAAACCGGAAGAGGACGCATTGTAATACGCTCTAAAGTAGAAATAGAAACTGATTCGAATGGAAGAGAAAGGATTATTGT
>CAYVEW010000035.1:19129-27864 GCA_964450375.1 uncultured Bacteroidales bacterium | reverse complement strand
GATCCCATTGGGATTATGTTAATGGCATTACTTCCAAAGATTTTATCAAAGCCTTCACCTCCCAATCGCAAATTTGGAAATAACCCGATTTGGGCATCACTATCGTCTCCACGGGCACGTTGGCGCCAATAACTTCGTATTGCCTGTTCGAACTGGTATTCCTGATATTCTTCTAAGCTCATTCGGTGCGTTGGGCGATATTCAAACGAACCAATTTTTGAACTAATAATGTAGTCGTTGGTTTCGGGGTCGTAAACTGCAGTATCTTTTATATTGGATGGTGTATCTAAAAACAAAGGAGATTGGATTCCTTTGTCTATGTTATATTTTTCCTGATCTTTAAAAGGAAATCGAATGGTGTCGTTTTGTGGCTCTTGCTGTAACAATAAATAATTTGCCTGGGCGTTATATACCCACGTCATCATTATAAAACAGATAAGTATTATATTTTGTATAAAATTCTTCAATAGCAAGGTATAAAAACGTATTAGATTCTTTTAAGAGATTCTTTAATTAATTCTTCAACGCGCAGTGAGTTATTCTCTTTAAGAATACTATTAATTATTTTATCCACTTTCGCTTTAGGAAAACCCAACATTACTAATGCTGATAACGCTTCTTCTTTAATTGTATTGTCTATTAGTGAATTATTTTGATCAGTTTCTGATAATTTTCCAACCTTGTCGCGTAAATCAACAATAACTCTTTCGGCAGTTTTTGTTCCAATGCCTTTTACACTTTTTATAAGCATTACATTACTTTGTGCTATGGCTGTTTTAATGTCTGCCGGACTGAGTGACGAAAGCATTACTCTGGCTGTGTTGGAGCCAATTCCCGAAACCGATATTAAATGCAAAAACACCTGCCGCTCTTCTTTATCAGCAAAGCCAAACAGCTGATGTGCATCTTCCCGAATTGCTTCGTAAATATATAAGAGACAACTTGCTGATTCAGAAATTTTTGTATAAGTATTAATCGAGATATTAATAAAATAACCTATGCCATTGTTTTCAAGAACGACGTAAGTAGGTGTAATTTCTCTTACTTCACCTTTAATAAATTCGAACATTTGCTTGCGTTTAAAATGAGCGTTAAAAATACACAAAAATAAGATTTTGAGAAATTTGAGCATCACATTAATGGGATAATTTTAATATGATGAATAGAATTAGTTTTTATATCTGAATTTAATTTGTGTATACTTTTGTTTTGAACTTATTTTTTAGGGCTGCAAACACAGTGTGGCTATTGTTTTGCAATAGTTTTTGAAGTACTCAAACTAACAATTGGCAGTATAAATCCCTCGAATCTCTGTACATAAAATTAAAACACCACGCATTTTTTCTGTAACAGATATATAATTCTTGGCAAATCAGACAAGATAAAATACAAGAAGATATTTGTTAAATCATAATGTAATTCCAAAGAAGATCATAAAAAAACAGAGCCGCATTGAGCGGCTCTATATTTTATTTTTATATTCTATTATTTTACAGAATCAATCGCGGTTTTTAATGCTTTTTCCAATAATTCGATATCCGGTTTTTCGATAAAATTGTTTTGCATCATCATATCAATGGTAGCTCTCGTATGTTTGATATCTGCTAAAGTTTTATTATAAGCTTCTTCCCAGGTCATTTCAACGCGGGCTACACCATTCTTAATAGCTTCCATTGCCACATCAGCAGCTTCTACAGCAAACATTTCTGTTTCATCCATCTTTGGCATAATGTAGTCTGGATTAATCCCTTTCTTTTCAGCATAGTTAGCCATCGAATAAGCAGCTCTTACAGCCATTTCATCAGTAATTTTTCGGGCACGAACCAACAGTGCTCCTTTTAAAATTCCAGGAAATCCAAAAGAATTGTTTACCTGATTTGCAAAATCTCCTCGACCTGTAGCAACAATATAAGCACCAGCTTCTTTTGCTGCGTAAGGATAAATTTCAGGAACCGGGTTTGCACAAGCAAAAACAATTGGTTTTGTACCCATGCTTTTAATCCATTCTGGTTTTACAACATCAGGACCTGGTTTGCTAACAGCAATTAATACATCAGCACCTTTACATGCTTCTGCTACATCATTAATTTTATTTGGGTTTGTTTTTTCACAGAGCTCCCATTTGCGATAAAATCGTTTATCAGCTTTAATATCTTCTCTGTCTATATGCAATCCTGCCTTAGAATCAAATATGATCATTTTTTTAGGATCACCACCTGCTTGTAAGATTAATCGAGAAATTGTTGCATTGGCAGCACCAGCGCCGTACATCACTATCTTAACATCCTTAATGTCCTTTTTAACAATTCTCAAGGCATTAATCAATCCGGCAACAGTAACTGAACCAGTACCTTGAGCATCATCGTGCCATACCGGAATATCGCATTCTTCGCGCAATGTATCCAACACCTTATAGCAATTAGGTTGCGAGATATCTTCCAGATTAACAGCTCCGAAACTGGGTTGCAACATTTTTACGAATTCAATGATCTTATCCGGATCATGTTCTCCTTTATCATTATAACTATCAACACATAAAGCAACGGCATCAACTCCGGCAAGGTATTTCATTAAATAGGCTTTACCTTCCATTACACCTAATCCTCCCGGAGGAGTGCAATCACCATCGCCCAAAACGCGTGTCGAATCCGAAACAACAGCAACCATGTTTCCTCTGTTTGACAGCTCAAAAGAGCAGTTATTGTCATCGCGAATGGTTGTTGATACTTTGGAAACTCCCGGCGTGTAATACACATTAAACCAGTTGAATCCATAAATTCCGGCTTTAGGCAAAGTTTGCATTTTACCTCCATAGAATTTATGACTATGCAAAGCCAACTCCTTTAAGAAAATGGTTTTTGCTTTTGCAATTTGTTCTTGAGTAAAATCATTCGGGAAAAGTCCATCAAGGTTTTGCAGGGACAAATCAATTTTTGACATTAGAACCTCCTTATTTGTTTTAGCCCACCTTAAGGCGGACAGGTTTGTAATTTAGGTTTTGTAATTTTATGGTACTAACAAATTTAAGAAATTATTTACCTTTAGAACAGGGCAAATTAGCATCAATTGCAAGTTAAAACATGTTATAAAACAGAAATAAAAAAAGCCAGTTAGTAAACTGGCTTGAGAATCTATGATTAAATTACTTTATCTGTCGGGTTCTTTGTCGGATACTTCGTAATGTTGCAATGGATCTTTACTAATTTCTTTGTACTCGGTTCTGTTTCTATAAATATCGCAAGCTAAATAAATTGCATTACGAAACGACACTTCCGATGCTTTTCCTAAACCGGCAATTTCGAATGCTGTTCCATGTCCGGGAGATGTACGAATAAAATCTAAACCGGCAGTGTAGTTAATTCCTGAATCAAATGCCAGAGCTTTAAATGGCACTAATCCCTGATCGTGATACATAGCTAATACTGCATCAAACTTTTTAAAGCTATCGCTACCAAAGAAACCATCAGCAGGATAAGGCCCTAATGCCAAAATACCTTCATCGTTTGCTTTTTTTAATGCAGGAATTATCACTTCAATTTCTTCCTTTCCAATTAATCCATTATCGCCAGCATGCGGATTTAATCCAAGCACTCCGATTTTGGGTTTACGAATTCTAAAATCCTGTATCAGGCTCTTATTCATTATTCGTAACTTTTGTAAAATAGCTTCCTCTGTTACAGCTTCAGAAACCTGGTTTAGTGGTAAATGTGTTGTAACTACTCCTACTTTTAGGTTTTCGCTTACCATAAGCATCAACGAATCTTTAGATTCAGATTCTTTTGTTAAATACTCGGTGTGTCCCGGAAAGTTAAATTTTTCCGACTGTATATTATCTTTATTAATCGGAGCGGTAACTAAAACATCGATCTTTCCTTCTTTTAAATCATTCACTGCATTTTCCAGTGAGATTAAGGAAGATTCGCCAGCAATGGACGTTGATTTACCTAATTCAACCCGCACATTATCATCTAAACAGTTAATAATATTGGCTCTTTTAATATTTGCCTCGTCGGCAGATTTAATATTGTTAAAACTAAAGTTTGCAATATTTAGAGCTTTGCGATGATAGGCAGCTACTTTTGCAGAACCATATACTACCGGAATACAAAAATCAAATATGCGGGAATCCATTAAGGATTTTATTATAATTTCATAGCTAATGCCATTAATGTCTCCGTGCGAAATGCCAACAACAATTTTATCCTGAATCATATATAGTGATTTATAATGTCAAACAATCATTTTATCAGTAAACAAAATTAATGATAATATTTTTAAATATTGATTTTTATAGTCATTACAATTGACTATTAAAAAAATCGAACAATAAACGAACCGGGATTCCGGTTGATCCAACACTTCTGTAATTATCCTTTTTCTCCAGAAATGCACATCCTGCAATATCCATATGAACCCAGGGATAATCAATAAAATGCTCCAGGAATTTTGCTGCTGTTATTGCTCCGGCTTCTCTGCCGCCAATATTTTTAATATCTGCAATTTCGGATTTTAACATCTCGTTGTATTCGTCCCATAGTGGTAATTCCACGATACGTTCGTACACATTATTACCCGATTCTTTTAACTGTTCAAATTTATCATCTTTCACATTAGTCATAGCAATTAACCCCAGGTTACCTATGGCCATTTGTGCCGATCCGGTTAATGTGGCAATATCGATAACCAACTCAGGATCGTATTTTTTGGCAAAACTCAAAGCATCTGCCAGTATTAATCTTCCCTCAGCATCTGTATTTTTAACTTCAACCGTGGTCCCGTTATGCATGGTAATAATATCGTCGGGGGCATAAGCATTTCCGTCGGGGCGATTATCCGTAATAGGAATTAGCCCAATAACATAAACAGGGAGTTTGGCTTTGGCAATCGCATAAAGTGTTCCTACCACGGAAGCTCCCCCCGCCATATCCGATTTCATATTATCCATGTAGTTGGATGGTTTCAAACTTAAACCTCCCGTATCGTATACGATACCTTTACCAACCAAAACATAAGGTTTTTTATTAATGGCATTCCGAGGATTCCAGCTTAAGATAGAGAATACAGGCGGATCGATGCTTCCTTTATTTACTGCCAGCAAACCGTTCATTTTTAATGATTCGATTTGCTTTTTGTTTAATGTTTCCACATCAAAACCACCTTGTTTACCAATCCGTTCTATTTCTTCCGAAAACTTAAGCGAATTTAAAAAAGAAACAGGTTCATTCACCATATCGCGGGTTAAATAAACCGATTCAATCAAAATATTTAGCTCCGATATTTGTTCATCTACCACACCGGAACTAAGAATAAAAATCTCTTTTAAATGATTTTTCTTTTCGGCTGATTTGCTAAAATATTTTAAAAACTGGTAATGGCTTAAACCTAATCCGGAAGCATAAGCTAAAATGAATTCGGCATTGTTGGTTAAATCTACAATTGCAATTTTCTCGTGCATATTCTCGTTCAAGCCTGAGTACAAATCTCCGGCTGCTCTTCTCAATTTTTCTTTCACAATATATTGCTCAGAAGATGTGTCGATAAGATGAACGTAAGACCATTTTGTAAATGAGTTGACCTTAATTATTTTTTTTGAATCTTTTGACTGATTATTTATGTAATCAAACTCATCTTTAGAAAAAGAAAATGACTTGAGTTGCTGCACATCTGTCGCTAAATAAATTACAGATAAATTTGCTGGTATATCGCTTATTTTTGAAATATGTATATTCATGTTAAACTTATTTTAGTTTGAATTGTAAAGTTAATAAAATTGATCCATGTAGTTATTTAATTATTCTTCGGCTATAAAACTTTTATTTTTGTGATCTTTTAACAAGAATATCAGTCATAACCGGAAGCTTCCATGACATGTTTTATGAAGCCTGTATGTTGTTTTCATAAAAAACATTATGTACGTTTGTCATCAACTTTTTAAAAAATGAACTTAAAAGATCTATATAAAAAAGCTTTAAATAGCGATTTATTAACAATCGACGAAGGTCTTTTGTTGTACGAAAAGTCGCCTTTGGAAGAACTGGTTTTTATTGGTAACGAATTACGCAAAAAACACAAACCAGGAAGTATTGTTACCTGGCAAATCGACCGAAATGTAAATATAACCAATGCCTGTATTTCGCAATGCACATTTTGCAACTTTTACAGAAAACCAAATGACGAGCGGGTTTTTATTACAACTATCGATGAATACAAAAGAAAAATTGAAGAACTTTTCAAGTTGGGTGGTAACCAGTTATTACTTCAAGGGGGCTTGCATCCAAAGCTAAAACTCAATTTTTACACAAATCTTTTTAGTGAGCTAAAATCACTCTATCCGAATATTAAATTACATGCTTTAGGTCCACCGGAAATTGTGCATATAGCGCGATTAGAGAAGAAATCGTATCGTGAAATTTTAGAAGCGCTCATTGAATCGGGATTGGATAGTTTACCCGGCGCAGGTGCCGAAATATTGTGCGACCGGGTACGTAAAAGCATTTCGCCTGCCAAAGCAAATACAAAACAATGGCTGGATGTTATGCGTGAAGCGCATCAATTAAATTTAGTTACCTCGGCTACCATGATGTTTGGCCATGTGGAAACCAAACGTGAGCGCATAGAGCATCTTATTCATATACGCGAAGTTCAATCGGAAAAGCCCGACAATTCTCCGGGATTTTTAGCATTTATACCCTGGCCCTTTCAGGATGAAGATACAGTTTTACAAAGAGAATCAGGAATTTCGAATCGGGTTAGCCCCGAAGAATATATCAGAACCATTGCCATATCGCGAATTATGTTGCCTAACGTACAAAACATTCAGGCATCGTGGCTAACAGTAGGTAAAGATATTGCGCAGATTTGTTTGCATGCAGGAGCCAACGATTTTGGTTCCATTATGATCGAAGAAAACGTGGTTTCATCAGCCGGGGCAAGCTATAAATTTGATGCAGAAGGCATTCAGAATGCAATTCGCGAAGCTGGATTTGAACCCAGGTTAAGAAATCAAAAATATGAATTGCTAGATTATAACCGTATAGCATCAAGTACTAATTGAACAAACTCATCGGGATTCCAATTTAAATCGTTTCCCACTCTTACGATAATAAGATCGTATGAAGGAATTATAATAATGTATTGTCCGAAAGCACCAATAGCCATGTAAATATCTTCGGGTATATTCGCATTATTTCCGGAAAGCCACCATAAGTAACCATAATATGGAATGGTTGAATTATACTGGGTAATAGATTGATTTATCCAGCTTTCGGAAATGATCTGGCTGCCATCCCAATTTCCATTATTCAGGTATAAGTACCCAAACCGGGCATAATCGTGCATTGTGGCACTAATCCCCCAACCGGCAACTGTATGATTTTCGGAATCGGAAATCCATTTCAGATCATTTATTCCAATGGGATTCAGAAGATTTTCAATTGCAAAATCAAGCATGCTTTTTTCTGTGGTAATGTTTATAATACCTGACAAAAGCATGGATTCTCCACTATTATACGACCACCTTGTTCCAGGCTCAAATTCTACCGGCTTATTTAACACATAATCGACATAATCCGGACTAAGAACCATCTGGATAAGATCATTGCCAGCATAATTCTCTTCAGACCATTCAATTCCTGATGTCATTGTTAATAAATTCTCAATGCTTATATCCTTTTTCCATTGCTGAACAGTGTCATGATTTAATATAGTGTAATATTGAGAAATTTTATCGTGAACACTATTTATATAATCCTGATCAATTGCAATACCTATAACTGCCGATGTAAAACTTTTTGCAATGGAATAACTGCTATGTTTTTCTCCTGGCAAGAATCCCAGGAGGTAATCTTCGGCAATTATGTATCCATCTTTAATAATCAGGTAACCCTGGGTTGCGTATTTAGTTTCAGTGATATTGTCAACTGCTTTAACAAGTAATGCTGAATTTACACCAACTTCTTCCGGGCTGCAATATTGCCAATCAGTTGTTGGGAAATAAGCTCCGTTGTAGGTTCCTTTTTTAATAAAATCCGGATATTCTATCTCATCATCTGAACAGGAAGATAGCAGCGAAACAATTAATACAATACTAACCAATAATATTCTTAAATAAATCTTCATAATTCAAAAGGTAATTCCTTTATTAATTCTATTTTCTGGGGAGTAACTTTTGCCTGAATCGGTATAATTTCAACACCTTTTTGATACACTTTTTTTAACGATTCAGCATATTCGGGATCAATATCTTTTGCCGGAGCAAAGATTTCAACATCCGTACGTTGAATAATATAAAGCATTACAGCCCGCATTCCTTTTTCCTTTACTTTGGCGAGTGTTTCCAGGTGTTTCTTGCCGCGACTTGTAACTGCATCGGGGAAAAGAGCATAATTTCCTTCTTTAAGCGTCACATTTTTTACTTCAATAAAACAAGTTTCCGAATCATTTTTAGCCATCACATCAAAACGGCTATCTTCAAACTTAACTTCGCGTTTAACATCAGTATATCCTTTTAACTTTTCTATTTCGTCATTTTTAACTGCATCGAAAGCCAACTTATTCGGATTTCCGGTATTAATACCGACCCAATCCTTGTTAATTTTAATCATTTCCCAGGTAAATTTGGTTTTACGTTTGGGATCATTCACGGGCGATAAATAAACCTCAGCATTCTCTTCCAGGCAACTTTTCATCGATCCGGAATTAGTACAATGTGCAGTAACAATTTCTCCATTATCCAG